>NZ_JBFAMT010000027.1:0-11376 GCF_040656635.1 Actinosynnema sp. NPDC049800
AAGCGTGATCGCCGGAAAATGAGTCGCGAACGACCGACGCGACCTCGCGGGGTGGTCGCGGCCATCCAACACAGACGAGTGGCCTGCGTCCGAAGACGCAGGCCACTCGACCCCCAGTGATCGCGTATCCGCTGACGCGGACCCGAGAAGTTCTGTTGTCCCGGTCCCCCAACCGGGACGCTTCATAGCGTGCCGCAGCGCGCTGTCGTATCGCTGACGCGGCGATGACTCGTGCCGTCAGCGCCCGCCCTAGGCTGTGCCACAGCGAGGCGGAACGAGGGGACGCAAGGATGGGCGCTGGGCCGTGGTTCGGCCTTCTCGGCCCGCTCGAGGTGCGCATACAGGGTCGACCGGTGCCCGTTCGGGCAGGTAAGCACCGGGCGCTGCTGGCTGCCCTGTCGCTGCGCGCGGGCCGTGCCGTCTCAATTGGCGAGCTGGTCTCCTTCCTGTGGGGCGGCGACCCGCCCGCGCGCACCCGCGGCACGCTGCAGACCTACGTCATGCGGCTGCGGCAGCTGCTCGGCGACCCGTCGCTGATCCGGACCACTTCGGACGGCTACCGGTTGGTGGTGCCGCCGGAGCAGGTGGACGTGCACCGGTTCACCACCACGGCGGGGCTGGCGAGGCAGGCCGCGCAGTCCGGGCACCTGGCCGACGCCGCCGAGCTGTACGCCGAGGCGCTCGGCCTGTGGCGCGGGCCGGCGCTGTCGGACGTGCCGTCGGAGGCGTTGCGCGACGAGGAGGTGCCGCGGCTGGCCGAGCGGCTGCTGGTGGTGCACGAGGAGCGCAACGACGTCGAGCTGGCGCTGGGCAACCACGAGCGGCTGGTGCCCGTGCTGCGGTCGTTGACCGCGGACCACCCGCTGCGGGAGCGGTTCTGGGCGCAGCTGATGGTGGCGCTGTACCGGGGCAGCAGGCAGGCCGAGGCGCTGGAGGCGTTCCGGCTGGTCGACCGGCTGCTCGGCGAGCAGCTGGGCATCGAGCCCGGCCCGGCGCTGCGCGAGCTGCACCAGGCGATCCTGGTCGGCGACCCGAGCCTGGCCGCGCCCGCCGAGCGGGTCGACCCGGACGTGCCCGACCAGCTGCCGCCGGACGTGCCGGGCTTCGTCGGCCGGACCGAGCTGGTCGAGCGGATCTCCCGACTGATCGCGCCGGACGGCCCGCGCACGGCCGTGCCGATCGTGACGCTGACCGGCGTGCCCGGCGTGGGCAAGACGGCGTTGGCGGTGCACGTGGCGCACCGGCTGCGCGACCGGTTCCCGGACGGTCGGCTGTACGTGGACCTGCGCGGGTACGCCTCCGGCCCGGCCACGCCGGTGGTGGAGGTGCTGACCCGGTTCCTGCGCGCGCTCGGCGTGCCGCCGGAGCAGATCCCGGTGGACTCCGACGAGCAGAGCACCCTGTTCCGGTCGCTGCTGACGGGCCGGCGGATGCTGCTGGTGCTGGACAACGCCGCCGCGCCGGACCAGGTGCGCCCGCTGCTGCCCGGCGCGGCGAGCTGCCCGGTGCTGGTGACCAGCCGCGACGACCTGCGCGGGCTGATCGCCGTCGACGGCGCCCGGCGGGTCGGGCTGGACGTGTTCGGGCCGGACGAGTCGCTGGCCGTGCTGCGCCGGTCCGGGCCGGCGGCGGAGGAGCTGGCGCGGCGGTGCGGGCACCTGCCGCTGACGCTGCACATCGCGGCGGCGTCGGTGGCCGGCGGTTCGGTGGTGCGGTACCTGGAGAAGCTGGGCGACCGCCGTCCGCTCGACCTGGCGCACGCCGCCCTGACGCCGGGCGCGCGGCGACTGTTCGCGCTGCTCAGCGTGGTGCCGGGACCGGACTTCACGACGGAGGCGGCGGCGAACGCGGCCGAGCTGACCGTGCCGGAGGCCGCCGCGCTGCTCGGGCAGCTGACCAGGGCACGGCTGGTGGCCGCCGACCGCGGCCGGTACGCGTTCCACGACGAGCTGGCGCGGTTCGCGGCCGAGATGGCGGAGGCCGGGAACGAGGACGTGGCCGCGGCGCGCGTGCGGCTGCTGGAGTTCTACGTGCGCGCCGTCGACCACTGCGCCGAGCTGCTGTACCCGGACCTGATGCGGCTGCCGGCGCCCGCCGGGCGGGCGGTGCGGCTGCCGCGGATCGAGACGACGACGCAGGCGCGGGCGTGGCTGGACGCGGAGCGGCCGAACCTGACCGCGGCGATCCGCTCGGCGGCCGAACGGGGGCCGGCCGCGATGTCGTGGCAGCTGGCCGACGGGCTGCGCGGCTACCTGTGGAGCGGCAAGCACGTCACCGAGTGGCTGACGACCGCGCAGTACGGGCTGGACGCCGCGCACGAGCAGCGGGACGTGGCGGGCGAGGCGGCGATGCACCAGAACCTGGCCACCCTGCACTGGCGGCTCGGCGACTTCACCACGTCCATCGCGCACTACATGCGGGCGGTGGAGCTGCACCGCGTGTCCGGTGACCTCGCGTCGGAGGCGGGCGTGCGCAGCTACCTCGGCGTGGTGCGGATGGAGGCGGGCGACCTGGCGGGCGCCCGCGACGACCTGGAGATGTGCCTGGCGCTCAAGCGCGAGTCCGGCGAGCCGAGGTCGGGCGAGACGGGCGTGCTGACCGGGTTGGGCGTGCTGGCCATCGAGACCGGTGAGCTGGCCGAGGCGGTGGACCTGCTGGGCGAGGTGCTGGCGATCAGCGTGGAGCACGGGTTGCGGGGCAGCGAGATCACCGCGTTGACGCTCCTCGGCGTGGCGTCACAGCTCATGGGCGAGCCACAGCGCGCGCTCGCCCACCTGTCCGAGGCGTTGCGCCTGTCGGTGGAGGCGGGATTCCGCGAGGCCGCCGCACGGGTGCTGGAGAGCACCGCGTCCGTGCGGCTGGACTTGGGCGAGCACGCGGCGGCGCTGGACCTGGCCGACCGGGCGCTGGCCGAGCTGCGGGAGGGCGGCGACCAGCGGATCACCACGAACGTGCTGGTGGTGATGGCGTCGGCGAACCGGGGCCTGGGTTCCCTGCGGACGGCCGACGAGCAGTTCCAGCAGGCGCTGACCAAGGCGCGCCGGATCGGCTACCTGCCCGGCGAGGCGCGGGCCCTGATCGGCCTGGCTGGCGTGCGCCGGCAGCTGGGCCAGGTCGCGGAGGCCAAGGCGCTGGCCACCCAGGCCGTCACCCTGACGTCCAGCCTCGGCCTGCGGATCACCGAACGCACCGCCCGCACCGAGCTCGCCACCATCCACGACGCCCTGGGCGACCACACCGCCGCCGCCACCGAGACGACCCGCGCCGCCGACCTGCAAGACCAGATCGGCCACCCCTGACCACACCGCGCGTGTCCCACGTCCAGGACCCGCGTGTCCCTCGTTCAGGGACCCCCGGGTTCAACGCTCAGGAGTCGATCAAGCCGACCAGGCGGTCGGCCAGGTCGTCCCAGCGCCAGTTCCCGGTGACCCACTCGCGGCCCGCCGCGCCCATCTTCGCGGCCGTGCCCGGGTCGGCCAGCAGCGCGGCGACGGCGTTGGCCACCTCCGCCACCTCGCGCCCGTCGACCACCCGCCCCGTCACGCCGTCGCGCACGGTCTCCGGCGCACCGCCCGAACGCCCCGCCACGACCGGCAGGCCGGTGGCCGACGCCTCCAGGTACACGATCCCCAGGCCCTCGACGTCCAGCCCACGCCCGCGCGTCCGGCACGGCATCGCGAACACGTCACCGGCGTTGTAGTGCGCGGGCAGCTCCTCCCACGGCACCGACCCGGTCAGCACCACGTGCTCCGACACGCCGACCGACGCCGCCAGCCGCTCCAGCGTGCCCCGGTACGGCCCACCGCCCACCAGCAGCAACGCCGCGCCCGGCACCTGCCGCCGGATCTCCGGCAACGCGCGCACCAGCACGTCCTGCCCCTTGCGCGGCACGAGCCGCGACACGCACACCACCACCGGCCGGTCGCCCAACCCGTACCGGGCCCGCATCTCCGCCCGCGCCTCCGCCGACGGCGCGAACACCGACGTGTCCACCCCCGACGGCAGGTGCTCCAACGCCGCCATCGGACCGAACGCCGCCGCGAACCGCGACCGCGTGTACCGGCTCACGAACGTCACCACGTCCGCGTCCGACCCGATCCGCCGCAACGCCTGCCGCGCGCCCGGCAGCATCGACCACCCGACCTCGTGCCCGTGCGTCGACGCCAACACCCGCGAAGCGCCCGCGGCACGCAGCCGTGACGCCATCAGCGCCAACGGCGCGGCCGCCCCGAACCACACGGCGTCACAGCGCGCCCCGCGCAGGATGTCCGACGCCCGCCGCACGACGTCCGGCGTGGGCAGCATCAACGTCCCCGGGTGCCGCACCACCTCGAACGGCTGCGCCGCGTCGAACTCCGGGTGCGAGCCGGACGACGACTCCCACGACGGCGCGTACACCACCAGCTCGGGCAGCCGCACGGCCAGAGCGTGCAGGTAGGCCTGGATTCCGCCGGGCCGAGGCGGGAAGTCATTGGTCACCAGCAGGGTCCGACGCACGCGACCACGTTACGGGAACGACCGCCGCAGGAACTCCTGCCACCCGCGCACCAGCGCCGCGGTGTCCCCACCGGTCACCTCCAGCAGCACGCCGTCCACTTCGGACGCCCGAACCCGCGCCAGCCGCCGGTACAGCGCCACCAGCCCCGGCTCGCCGAGCGACGACGCCAGGTACAGGTTCAGCGACCACGCCTGCTGGTAGGCCAGCTCCATCCCGTCGCCGCGGAAGTCGGCGTCCGAGGGCAGCGACGAGGGCAACGACTGCCGCACCCGCGCGGCCAGCAGCGGCGCGGCCTTGGGCGGCGGCACGTCGCTGCGCCGGTAGCCCACGTAGTCCGCGAACCCCTCCAGCACCCACATCGGCGCGCCGTCCACGGTCTCGCCGCGCGCGGCGACGTGCGTGATCTCGTGCCGCAGCAGCACCCGCAACGCCAACGGCGACAACGCCCCCGCGCTGTCCGGGTTCAACACCACCCGTTGGCCGCGGGCGGTGTGCGTGTCCGGGTCCACCCGGTCGGCCACCGCGACGCCCGCGATCGCGCCGGTGGCGAACCCCGGTCCGACCAGCGCGACCATCTCCTGCGGGCTCGCCGGGATCAGCACGGCCACCTGGCGCGCCCAGGCCTGGCCCCACACCTCGGTCACGGCCGTGACGGCGCCGTCCAGCTCCGCCAGCACCCGTGCGGCGAGCACCTCGCCGCCGGGGTGGCTCAGCACGAACCCGCCGGTGCCCGTGAGCACGTGGCTCGGCCCGAAGTCCCACGGCCCGCGCCACGTGCGCTTGCCCAAGGGCTCCAGCGCGGTGTCGGAGTTGAGGTACCAGCGGTCGCCGCGCCGGGTGAACAGGTAGGCCATGCCCTGGCTGCTCGGCTCCACGTCCACGCCGCGGAGCCGGTACGACAGCCGCACGTCCGGCGCCCACACCTCGTCGGCTGCGGGCAGGTCCAGCCCAGCGAGGTGGGCACCGGTGACGTCGGCGCCCGTGGCACCGGCCCGCCCGTCGGCGCCGGGTTCCCGGTCGGCCACGTACTCCCACTCCGCCAACGGCACCGAGGCGAGGTTGCGGAACAGGTCGCGCTGCCGCTGCCGGAACCCGGCGTCGGCGAGGGGGTCGAGGTCCGCGGTGAAGGCCGTCTCGTCCCGGTCCAGCACGGCCCGCGCGCGCCGTTCGAGCAGCGCCCGCACGGCTTCCGAGCGCGAGGTGGCGGCGGGGTCGGCCGACGCGGGCGGCGCGGACGGGGTCGCCGGGACCACGGCCGTGACCAGTCCGGCGAGGAACGTCACGGCCACCAACGCGGCCAGCACACCCCGAAAACGGCTCACGAGCCTCCAAAGTCAACGGCAGGGCCACCCCCATAGAGGATGGCCCTGCCGGACGACGACTGTCAGCCCGCGATGCGCCGCATCGCGTAGATGCTGCCGGGGTTCTCCAGCGGCACCACCTTGACCGGGACGCCGTCGGTGGACGCGTGCACGACCCGCGCGTTGTCCACCGCCATGCCCACGTGGTTGCCACCGTTGTAGATGATCAGGTCGCCCGCCTGGACCTCGCCGCGGCTGACGGGACGCCCGGCGCCCGCCTGACCGCCGGAGGTGCGCGGGATCGTCACGCCGGCGTACGCGTAGGCCTTGGACGTCAGGCCGGAGCAGTCCCAGCGGTCCGGACCGGTCGCGCCGTACAGGTACATGTCGCCCTGCTGCTCCAGCGCGAACTGCAGCGCCGCACCCGCCGCGCCTGCGGGCACGTTGGTGGTGACACGCTGGCCGACGCTGGTCAGCGTGTTGCGCTCCTGCGCGGTCAGCCGGTTGAGCTGGTTCCTGACCTCGGTGATCTGGCCCTGCAGGTCGGTCTGCCGCTTCTTGACGTCGTCGGCGATCTTGATCGCCTCGTCGGTCGCGGCCTGCGCGCGGGCCTGGGCGTCCGCCGCCTTCTGCCGGGCGTCCTCGGCCGCGTCGACGGCGCCGGAGAGCCGTTCGAGGGACTCGGTGTTGTCCGACGCGAGCACGCCGAGCGCGGACATGCGGTTCAGGAAGTCCTGCTGGGAGTCGGACACCAGCAGCGCCGACAGCTGGTTGAACCGGGCGCCCTCGAACGACGCCTCCGTCAGCTTGTCGACCTGGACCCGGAAGGTCTCCTCGTCGGTCCGCGCCTGCTCGCCGGCCTGGGTCGCCTGCGCCAGGTCGGCGTTGGCCTTGTCCAGCTCGGTCTGGTTGGCGTTGCGCTGCTCTTCGGCGCGCAGGAGTTCTTCGTTGAGCTTGGTGGCCTGCTCGGCCAGCTCGTTGTACTTCTTCAGCGCCTCGGAGGCGTTCGCGGGGGTGTTCGGCTGGGCTCCGGCGGGTACGGGCAGGACGCCCACCGCGGCAGCGGCCACCGCCGTGGCCGCCATCGCCCCGCGCAGGCCGCGCTTGAGTCGTTGCGACGCCACAGTCGCGTGTGTCTCCTTCGTCTGATCCCGCCTGCCGGCCGGGCGCAGGACGCAACCCGACACACCTCTGGTGAGAGATTCCGGCTCGGCTCCCCGACAGGCCGATTCGGCGGTGAACCCGCGTCGCGGCCCAGGATGGACCACTGCTCGCCGCGAGATCTCGGCTAGGTTACGAAAAGTGAGGTCCGGCGTCCACTAGCGGGGCAAGGAAATCACGTCGAGTTCACCTTTGTTCTCAAACGGCCTAGCTGTGACCTGGTCGTGTGACCACCGGTGGTGTTAAAAACACGATCTGTGTCACACACGGCCCAGGCGTGCGAGCAGCACCGCGGACGGCACCGGGTGCGCGCCGCGCCGCCGGACGGAATCGGCCACCGCCCGGTCGGACGTCACCACGACCACCGGACGGCCCTCGGGCTCGGCGGTCACCAGCGCCCGGATCACGTCGTCGGCCAGCACGCCCGGATCGCTGAACAGCACCCGCACCCCGCGCGGCGCCGACGTCGGCACGGCCACCACGCCCGCGCCGTCGAACACCAGCGTCACCTCCGCGCCGGTGCGCGCCGCCAGCACGGCCAACTGGTGCACCAACCGGTCCCGCTGGTCCGACAGCGACAGCTCCGGGTAGCCCGTCTTGGTGACGTTGTAGCCGTCCACGATCAAGTGCACGGCGGGCAGCGCCAGCAACCGGTCCAGCGCCGCCGGGTCCTCCACCCGGCCGACCGCGCCCTGCGCCGCGCTGGCCCCGCGCACCAGGTCCGCCGGCCGCGGGCCCGCGCCGCCCAGGGCCAACTCCCGGCGCAGCCCGTTCACCGCGCCGTCCAGCGTGTCGACCAGCAGGGCCAGCCGCACCTCGTCGGCCTGCCGCGCCTCCTTGGCCGACTGGCGCGCCACCTCCGCGTCCGACTCGGCCCGCTGCGCCTTGGCGCGCTCGTGCTCGGCGCGCTCGCGCTCGCGGTCCCGTTCGGCGGTCAACCGGCGCAGCGCGGCCTCGGCCTCCGCGCGCACCCGGTCCGCCTCCGCCGACGACGACTCGGCCCGGTCCTTGGCCTCGCGCAGCCGCACGCCCTGCTCGCGCAACCGTTTGCGCAGCCGTTCCAGCTCGGCCTCGGACGCCTCGCGGATCTTGTCCACCGCGCCGCCCGCCTCGGCCCGCTCCGCCTTGAGCCGCTCCAGCTCGACTTCGAGCCGCTCGGCCCGCTGCACGGCCAGGTCGCGCTCGGAGCGCAGCGCCGCGTCCGCCACGCGCCTGCCGACCAGCTCGATGAAGTGGGACGCGACCTCCTCGCCCTGCAGGATCGCCGCCGCGCCGGCCGCCACCGGGTCGGGCGAGGTCACCTCCAGCGCCGCCGGCCGGTTGCGCCGCAGCCACTCGACGACCGCGGCCCGGAAGTTCGCCGACGACTTCAGGCCGCCGACGAGCACCGGCGCGCCCAGTCGGGCCCGCTTGGTGGGCGCGAACCGGGCGACCGCGCGCAAGGACTGCGGGATGTCGACCTTCGCCAAGTCCCCCAACGCATCCGCGCTCAACTCCGCGAGCCGCGCGCGCAGCGGCTCGGGCAGGGCGGACCAGTCCACAGTGGACTCGACGGCCTGGGCCGGTCCCAGGTCGTCCGCGTCGGCCGGTGGCTCGATCGGGTCTTGCACCCGTACAGGCTAGCTGTGCCGCGTGACGTCGCTGTGCTCGATCACCGCCGCTCCGCGCCGGACTGTCGGTGGGTGCCGCTACGGTGCGCCGCGATGACTACTCAGCTCACGTTCGACGAACTGGGCACACCGCTGCGCGAGACCACGTTCGTCGTGTTCGACCTGGAGACCACCGGCGGCCGGGCGGACGGCGACGCGATCACCGAGATCGGTGCGGTCAAGGTGCGCGGCGGGCGGGTGATCGGCGAGTTCGGCACCCTCGTCGACCCCGAGCGGGGCATTCCGCCGCAGGTCGCGGCCCTGACCGGGATCACCCAGATGATGGTGACCGGCGCGCCGAAGCTGACCACGGTGCTGCCCGCGTTCCTCGAGTTCGCCGCCGGCGCGGTCCTGGTCGCGCACAACTCCGGCTTCGACGTGGGGTTCATCAAGGCCGCCTGCGCCCGGCACGGGTACACGTGGCCCAAGCCGACCGTCGTGTGCACGGTGAAGCTGGCCCGCCGGGTGCTCAGCCGGGACGAGGCGCCGAGCTGCCGGTTGTCCGCGCTGGCCCAGCTGTTCGGCGTGTCCGTGCAGCCGAACCACCGCGCGCTGATCGACGCCCGCGCGACCGTCGAGGTGCTGCACCACCTGCTGGAGCGGGTCGGTTCGGTCGGCGTGCACTCGCTGGAGGAGCTGGTCGCCTACCTGCCCGAGGTGACGCCGGCGCAGCGGCGCAAGCGGACGCTCGCGTCGCACCTGCCGTCCACCCCGGGCGTCTACCTGTTCCGCGGGCCGTCGGAGGAGGTGCTGTACGTCGGCACGGCGTCGGACCTGCGGCGACGGGTGCGGCAGTACTTCACCGCGAGCGAGGGCCGCAAGCGGCTGCGGGAGATGGTGTCGCTGGCCGTGCGGGTGGACGCGGTGGAGTGCGCGCACTCGTTGGAGGCGGAGGTGCGGGAGCTGCGGCTGCTGACCGCGCACAAGCCCGCCTACAACCGGCGCTCCAAGAACCAGGGGCAGGCGTGGTGGCTCGTGCTGACGGACGAGGCGTTCCCGCGCCTCTCCGTGGTCCGCACGCCGCGTGAGGGCGCGCTCGGCCCGTTCCGGTCCCGGCGGCTCGCCGAGACGGCGCTGGAGGCGGCGCTGGAGGCCGTGCCGCTGCGGGCGTGCTCGATCCGGATCCCGGCGCGCAACGCCTCCGCCACGCCGTGCGCGCTGTTCGAGCTGGGCAAGTGCAAGGCGCCGTGCGCGGGACGCCAGTCGGTGGACGACTACTCCCCCGCCGCGTCGGCGTTCCGCCGGCTGGTCGCCGGTGCGGACGTCGCGCCGCTGCGGGAGCTGACCGCGCAGATCGACGCGCTCGCCCTCGCGCACCGGTTCGAGGACGCCGCCACCCGCCGTGACCGGATGTCGTCGTTGGTGCGCTCGTTGGACCGGGCTCAGCGGCTCGCGGGGCTGGCGGCGCTGCCCGAGGTGGTGGCCGCGCGGCCGGACGGGTCCGGCGGGTGGGAGTTCGCCGTGGTGCGGCACGGGCGGCTGGCGTCGGCCGGGGTGGCGCGGCGCGGCACGCGGCCGATGCCGGTGGTCGACGCGCTGGTGGCGTCGGCGGAGACGGTGATCCCGGGCGAGGGCCCGCTGTTCGGCGCGCCCGCCGAGGAGGTCGGCGTGGTGCTGCGGTGGATCGACCGGCCGGGCACGCGGCTCGTCTACTGCGAGCGCCCGTGGACCTCGCCCGCGTTCGCCGCCGGCGCGTGGCGGGAGTGGGTGGCGCGCGCCGAGGCCGGTCGCGACCAGTACCGGATGGCCGGCCACTAGCATGTGGTCGGTCGATACCCCGACGACTTGTGGAGGACCGCTGTGATCACCGCGATCGTGCTGATCCAGGCCGCCGCCGAGACCATCCCGGACGCGGCGCAGGCGATCGCCGACATCGAGGGCGTCACCGAGGTCTACTCGTGCGCCGGCGACGTCGACCTGATCGCCCTGGTCAAGGTCGCCCGGCACGAGGACCTCGCCGACCTGGTGCCCGGCCACATCTCCAAGGTGCCCGGCGTGCTGAACACGGACACCCACATCTCGTTCCGGTCGTACTCGAAGCGCGACACGGACGCGGCGTTCGCCATCGGCCTCGAAGACGCCTGACCGACCACCCCGGTCAGACCGCCCCCAACCACTCGCGGAGCACGGCGTAGTCGTCGTCCGCGAGCCCTCGGCGCGGGTCCACCCGGTGCAGCAGGGCCGGGCCGGGGTGGTGCTCGGCCACCCACGCGCGGTCGGCGTCGGTCAGCTCGTCGTCCACCCAGGCGAACGGCCGGCCCGCCGCCCGGGCCACGAGGGCGCGGGTCTTCCAGTGCAGCCCGGCGCGTTCGTCGTGCTCATCGGCCTCGGACGGCTCCGGCCACACCACCACCGGCAGCCGCGGCAGCCCGATCCGCGGCGCCACGTCGTCGTTCGCGTCGGCCATCCACGTGGTCGCCCAGACCAGCTCGCACGGCAGCGCCGCCAACCGCGGGCCGTGCCGGGGGTCGAGCCTGGCCACCAGCGGGTTCGCCCCGGCCGGGACCGTGCCGAAGGTCGGGTACCGGTCGCCGCCGAACGGGATGAGCGGCCCGTCCACGTCGAGGAACAACAACGGGCGCCGGTCGAGGTCTGCCACGACGGCACGATAGCCGCCGGCGCCGGGAGCAGGGGTTCGCCGGCGCGCGCCGGGAGCAGGGTTCGCCAGCGTCCGCCGGGAGCAGGGTTCGCCAGCGTCCGCCGGGAGCAGGGTTCGCCAGCGTCCGCCGGGAGCAGGGTTCGCCAGCGTCCGCCGGGAGCAGGGTTC
>NZ_JBFAMT010000027.1:11476-111417 GCF_040656635.1 Actinosynnema sp. NPDC049800
GCCAGCGTCCGCCGGGAGCAGGGGGTCGCCGGCGCGGGCCGGGAGCGCGCGCACCTGCGGCGACCCGCGTCCCGGCTAGGGTCACTCCCGTGTGCGAGTACTTCGCGATCCGCGCCGCCGACGGCGGGGCGTTGCCGCTCGCGGACGTCGGTGAGCGGCTCGTCGCGCTCGGGCTCAGGCACGACCGCGCCGCCACCTGGCTCACCGGGGACGAGACCGGCGCCATGATGGTCAACGCCGAGGTCGACGCCTCCGGCCGGTTCGCGACGGCGCCGGACGACCTCGTGGTCAGCCTCGACGTCACGCGGTGGTGCCCGCACTCCCACCGCACGGCGCTGTGGCCCGACGAGGCCACCACCCGGGCCCAGCACCACCTGCTGGACGCCCTCGCGCGCACGCTGGGGTGGACGCTGCTCGACCAGGACGACCCGGCCTACTGACCCCCGACCCGGGCACGACGAGGGCCCCGCACCTGGAGCAGGTGCGGGGCCCTCGTCGTCAGAACCGTCAGTCCTCCGGCTGGGCCGGCTTCCCGGCCAGCTCGCCCGCCGGCTTGTTCTCGGCGGTCAGCGAGTCCGCCGCGACACCGCGCTCGGCCCGCGCGCGGGACAGGGCGGCGGTCTCCTCCTGCGGGTCCGGGGTCAGGAAGCTGCCCGGCACCGGGTGGCCGGCCGAACCCAGCTTGTTCATCTTCTTCGGCACCGACGCGCCCTGGTAGGCCAGCGGCAGCGGGTGGCCGTGCTCGTCCACCGGGCCCAGCGGCTGGTGGACCTCGATGAACTCGCCGTGCGGCAGGCGCTTGATGATGCCCGTCTCGACGCCGTGCTCCAGCACCTCGCGGTCCGCGCGCTGCAAGCCGATGCAGATGCGGTAGGTGATGAAGTACGCCAGCGGCGGGACGAGGAGCATGCCGATGCGGCCCATCCACGTCATCGCGTTCAGCGAGATGTCGAACTTCATCGCGATGATGTCGTTGCCGCCCGAGAGCAGCAGCACCATGAAGTACGAGATCGCCATGGCGCCGAGCGACGTCCGGACCGGCACGTCGCGCGGGCGCTGCAGCAGGTTGTGGTGCGCGTAGTCCTTGGTCATCTTGCGCTCGATCCACGGGTACACCGCCGCGAGACCGGTCAGCAGCGGCAGGCCCAGGAGGAACGGCAGGAACGGCGCGGGCACCGTGTAGTTGCCCAGGTACAGCTCCCACGCGGGCCACAGGCGGATCAGGCCGTCGGTCCAGCCCATGTACCAGTCGGGCTGCACGCCCGCCGACACCTGCGCCGCGTTGTAGGGGCCGAAGTTCCAGATCGGGTTGATCTGGAAGATGCCGCCCATGATCGCCGTGACCGCCACGACCACGGCGAAGAACCCGCCGCCCTTGGCCGCGAACACCGGCATGATGCGCACGCCGACGACGTTGGTCTCCTTGCGGCCCACGCCCGGGAACTGCGTGTGCTTCTGGTACCAGACCACGCCGAGGTGCACCGCGATCAGCGCCAGGATGATGCCCGGGATGACCAGGATGTGCAGCGTGTAGAGCCGCGGGATGATCTCCGTGCCGGGGAACTCGCCGCCGAACGCCAGCCAGTTGATCCACGTGCCGACCACCGGGAACGAGATCAGCAGCGCCGCCATCACCCGCAGGCCGGTGCCGGAGAGCAGGTCGTCGGGCAGCGAGTAGCCGAGGAAGCCCTCGATCGCGCCCAGCATGAACAGCACGATGCCGATGACCCAGTTGATCTCACGCGGGCGGCGGAACGCGCCCGTGAAGAAGATCCGGAACATGTGCACGACGATCGCGCCCATGAACAGCAGCGCGGCCCAGTGGTGGACCTGGCGGACGAACAGGCCGCCGCGCACCTCGAACGAGATGTGCAGGGTCGACTCGAACGCCCGGGACATCTCGATGCCCTGGAGGTTCACGAAGCTGCCGTTGTAGACGACCTCCTCCATGGAGGGGTCGAAGAACAGCGCCAGGTAGGTGCCCGACAGCAGCAGGACGATGAAGCTGTACAGCGCGATCTCGCCGAGCAGGAACGACCAGTGCGTCGGGAAGACCTTGTTCAACTGCTTCCGCATGCCGGAAGCCATGTGGAACCGGTCGTCGGCCCACTTGGCGGCGCCACCCGCCACGCGGGCGCCCGCGCCCTGCCGTTTCGTCGGCGTGGTGATGCCACTCATGACTTACGCTCCCAGAACGCCGGACCCACGGCCTCGATGAAGTCGCCGCGGGCAATCAAGTATCCGTCCTCGTCAACCGTGATCGGAAGCTGCGGCAGGGCACGGGTCGCCGGACCGAACCGGGGCTTGGCGTAGTGGAAGACGTCGAACTGCGACTGGTGGCAGGGGCACAGGAGCAGGCCGGTCTGCTGCTCGTACAGCGAAGTGGGGCACCCGAGGTGGGTGCAGATCTTCGAGTACGCGTAGAAGTCGCCGTAGTTGAAGTCCTCCTGGCCCGCGCGCTTGGTCACGGCCTGGCCGGGGCGCAGGCGGATGAGCATGACCGGGCTGTCGGCCCGCTTCAGCGCGTGCACCAGGGCTTCTTCGTCGTCGCGCTCCGACTCGCGGAACGGGAACACCGTTTCGAAACCACCGGCTTCGAGGTCCTCGGGGCGCACCAGCGCGACGTCGTGGAAGTTGCCCGTGTGCCGGCGCAGGTAGACCTTCTCGCCGTTCTCGGACTTCCACGCGGTGTGCCAGAGCGAGTCCTTCGAGTCGCTGTCCGCCCACGGGTTCTTGATCAGGCCGCCGAGCGGCACGGCCAGCACGCCGAGGCCGAACACGCCGGCGCCGAGGCCCGCGGTCCGCTTGATGAGCGAGCGGCGGCCGATCGTGGAGCGCTCGCCGGCGTCGGCCAGCTGCGCCACGATCGTGGCCTTGTCCACCTCGGACGAGCCGCCCTCGTGGCGCTGCTGGACGGACAGCTCCTCGGGGATGAACTTCTTCGTGTACAGCAGCGCGCCGACGCCGAGGCCGAGGATCGACAGGCCCAGCGTGAAACCGATGACCGGCGTGTAGAGGCTGTACAGGATGTGCTCGTTGGTGTGCGGAGCCTCGTACTTCCACGGCCACCAGATGAACGCCACGAGGAAGGCGATGCCGGCGAGCGCGGCGATGGCGAACCAGAGGGCCACCAGTCGCTCGGCGCGCTTCTCCGCGCGCGTGCCCTTGACCGGCCAGCGGTCCTCGTAGTGGACGATCTCGACGCCGTCCAGCGCGGTGCCGAGCTTGACCAGCTCGTCCCGGCTCATCTCGGCGAGTTCCGCCTCGTCTGGCAGCTCGTTCGGCTTCACGCCGCTCATGCCTTGGCTCCGATCCAGAGGGTCACGCCGATGAGTGCGGCGATACCCACGATGAACGCGATCAGACCCTCCGATACCGGCCCTAGGCCGCCGAGGGGGGCGCCGCCGGGGTTGTTGTTCCCGTCGGTCACCGACTTGATGTAAGCGATGATGTCCTTCTTCTCCTCCGGCGTGAGCTGCCGGTCGGAGAACTTCGGCATGTTCTGCGGGCCCGTGAGCATCGCGGTGTACAGCTGCTCCTCGGACACGCCGTCCAGCTCCGGCGCGAACTTGCCGGACGACAGCGCCCCGCCGCGGCCGGTGAAGTTGTGGCACGCCGAGCAGTTGAGCCGGAACAGCTCGCCGCCGCGGGCCGGGTCCTCGCCGCGCAGCGCCTCGCCGCGCTCCGCGGGGGTCTGCGGGCCGCCGCCGCGGGTCTGGATGAACGCGCCGATCGCGTCCACCTCCTCCGGCGTGAACTTGGCGGGCTTGCGCTGCGCCTGCGCCTCCTGGCGGGCCATCGGCATGCGACCGGAGGACACCTGGAAGAACACCGCCGCCTCGCCGACGCCGATCAGGCTGGGTCCGCGGTCCTCGACGCCGTCGAGGTTCTCGCCGTGGCAGGTGATGCAGGTGTTGTTGTAGAGCTGCTCGCCCAGTCGCACCTGCGCCGGGTCGTCCTGCGCCTGCGCGGTCTGCGGCTGCGGCGCGAGGGCGCTGAACAGGAAGCCCGCGGCCAGCAGCGCGAAGCCCAGCGCGAGCAGGCCCGAGATCCGCCTGCGCAGCTTCGTGCCGCGCTTCCGGGCCCGTGTGGTGTTGGTGGTCATGTGTGCGGCAACCCTTGCTGGTGTGAGTTCGGGGTACGAGCTGGTCAGGGCACGATGTAGATGATGGCGAACAAGCCGATCCAGACGACGTCGACGAAGTGCCAGTAGTACGACACGACGATCGCGGAGGTCGCCTGCGCGGGCGTGAACTTGCTCAGCTTCGTGCGGACCAGCAGGTAGCCGAACGCGATCAGGCCACCGATCACGTGCAGGCCGTGGAAGCCGGTCGTCAGGTAGAAGACGGTGCCGTAGGCCGAGGCCGGGATCGTCGTGCCCTCGCTCACGAGGGTGACGTACTCACCGGCCTGACCGGCGACGAAGATCGCGCCCATGATCAGCGTCACGATGTACCAGCGGCGCAGCCCGAACACGTCACCCCGCTCGGCGGCGAACACGCCCCACTGGCACGTGAACGAGGACGCCACCAGGATGACCGTGAAGAACAGTGCGTAAGGCACGTTCAAGTGGGTCGGTGCTGGTGGCCAGTGCCCTTCGTTCTGGGCCTTCACCGTGAAGAACATGGCGAAGAGCCCGGCGAAGAACATGAGCTCACTGGACAGCCAGACGATCGTGCCGACGCTGACCATGTTCGGGCGGTTCAGCGAGTGCACGCGCTGGCCGATTGAGGGCGCTGCCGTTGTCACACGACGCATTATTGCTTGCAGGTTTTCGTCCCGCCCATCGGGTCCGGGGCACGTACGCAGGTCATCTGGGTCACACGCACGGTGAGGACGGTCATGGGGTTGTTGAGCCGGTGGCGTGATCGACGCGCGCGACGGGGTGTACCCGCACTGGAGATCGATTCACCCGGCCTGGCGGTGGTGGTGGAGGCGTTCGACGTCGCGGAGGCCGACTCGGCTGCGCTGGCCAGGTCGCCCCGGTGGCGACCGGACGAGCCCGCGGTCCTGCGCCACCACCTCGAACTGCCGCCTGACCAGGTAGAACGCGCGCGTGAGCTGCTCGCGCCGGACGGCTGGGCGCTCCGCCGCGAAGATCGCTGGCACGCGTTGCGGGTGCAGCGGTTGGACGCGTTGGGCTGCGCCCAGGAGCGGGCCCGGATGGCGAGCCTGGCCCAGCGGCTCGGCGGCGACTGGATCGGGTGGGACGCACTGCAAGTCACGCACGGTCAGCCGGATAACATCTGGGCCACCTCGCACCCCGACCCGCCGGAGGATCGCGCCGATGAGCACGCAGACGACCAGGATCCTGGTGTTCAGCCACCGCCCCGAGGTGCGTGAGACGATCATCACTGCGGTGGGCCGCCGACCCGCGCCCGACCTGGGTCGCGTCGAGTACGTCGAGGTCGGCAAGATCGCCGACGTCCTGTACGAGATGGACAACGGCGGCGTCGACCTGGCGATCCTGGACGGCGAGGCGCAGCCCACCGGCGGCATGGGCCTGTCCCGGCAGCTGAAGAACGAGATCACCGACTGCCCGCCGATCGTGGTCGCGGTGCGCCGCAAGGACGACCGGTGGCTGGCGACGTGGTCGCAGGCGGACGCGGTGCTGGTGCACCCGCTCGACCCGCTGGCCGCCGCCGAGACCGTGGCCGAGGTGCTGCGCTCGACGGCGCTGCCCGCCGTCCGGGGCTGAGGTCGCCGTGGAGCGCACCTGGCCGTTACTGCTGAACCAGCTCGTCGACCGCGTCGACCTGTCCCAGGGCGACACGGCGTGGGCGATGGACCAAGTGATGTCCGGCGCCGCGACGCCCGCGCAGATCGCCGCGTTCGCGGTGGCGCTGCGGGCCAAGGGCGAGACGCCGGAAGAGGTCGACGGCATCGCCACGATGATGCTGCGGCACGCCCGCCGGTTCACCGTGGACGTGCGCGCGGCGGACATCGTCGGCACGGGCGGTGACAACTCCGGGTCGGTGAACATCTCGACCATGGCGGCGATCGTCGCGTCCGCCGCCGGCGTGCCGGTGGTCAAGCACGGCAACCGCGCGGCGTCGTCCAAGTGCGGCACGGCGGACGTGCTCGAAGCGCTCGGCGTGGCCATCGACCTGCCGCCGCTGGGCGTGCAGCAGACGGTGGAGGAGCTGGGCATCGGGTTCTGCTTCGCGCCGGTGTTCCACCCCGGTTTCCGGCACGCGGGCGCGCCGCGGCGCGAGATCGGCATCCCGACCTCGTTCAACCTGCTCGGCCCGCTGACCAACCCGGCGCAGCCGAAGGTCGGTCTGGTGGGGTGCGCCCGGGTGGCGTTCGCGCCGCTGATCTCGGGCGTCTTCGCCCGTCGGGGCAACACCGTGCTGGTCGTGCGCGGTGACGACGGGATGGACGAGATCACCACGACCACCACGACGTCGGTCTGGGTCGCCGACGGCGGCGAGGTGCGGACCGACCGGATCGACCCGTCGGCGCTGGGCATCGCACCGGCGCTGGCCGACGACCTCAAGGGCGGCGACGCCTCGGTGAACGCCGAGGTCGTGCGCGACCTGCTGGCGGGGAAGCCGGGCGCGGTGCGGGACGCGGTGCTGCTCAACGCGGCGGGCGCGCTCGCCGCGCACGGCGGGCTGTCGGGCGACCTGCACGCGGACCTCGCCGGCGCGATGGGCCGGGCCGCGGCGGCGATCGACTCCGGCGCGGCGGCGGACCTGCTGCGGCGGTGGGCGGCGCGGTCGTCGGAGCTGAAGGCGTCCCTCGCGGACGGGTGACCTCGACGGCTGCGTGACCGCCCGAACCGACGGGTAAACGCCCGCGCGGCCGGGTGCCCCAGGCGGCCGGGCAACCCCGGCGGTCAGGTGACCCAGGTGGGTCAGGTGCGCGCCCGAGCCGTCGACCAACCCCCAGCGGCCAGCGGCCGGGTGAACGCCCGAGCCGTCGTCGTCAGCGGTCCTCTTGCGACGCTCGCGCGCCGTAGGCGGCCGCGGCGATGCGGGCGAACGAGCGCACGAGCGGGCCCGGTTCGGCGCCGACCCAGGCCACGACCAGGCGGCTCGGCGGCAGGTCGACCAGCGGCACCGTGGTGAGCCCCTCGGGCAGCGCGTGGCCCAGCGGGGCCAACCCCACCGAGCCGTTCCACAGCACGGCTTGCAGGCACTCGTGCGCGGTGCGCACGACCGGTCCCTCACGGTGCTTCCCGCCGCTCCAATAAGCCCGCCAGACCGGGTCCGCACCCTCCGGCAGGCGGAACCACCGCCGGTCGGCCAACTCGTCGGAGTGCACGCTCCCCCGGCCGGCCAAGGGGTCGTCCACGCGCAGGACCACGCCGACCGGATCGCTGCGCAGCACGTGCGTGACGATGCCCGTGTCGTCGAACGGCGCCCTGGTGAGGGCCACGTCGGCCAAGCCCGCCCGCAGCCCCGTGGTCGGGTCGGCGAAGTCCGCCTCGCGGATCCGGACCCGCACGCCGGGGTGGCGCGCGCGGTAGGTGGCGGCCAGCCGGGCGCCCACCTGCTCGGCGCTGTCGGCGAGGGTGCCGATCGTGATCGTCTCCGTGCCCGCCGCGGCGGCCACCTTGGCGCGGACCTCGTCGGCCCGCGCCAGCAGCGTGCGCGCCTCGTCGTAGAGCGACGCGCCGGCCGGGGTGAGGGCCACCCCGGCCGGCGAGCGGTGCAGCAGCACGTGGCCGAGCTCGGTTTCGAGCTGCTTGATCGCACGGCTGAGCGGCGGCTGGGTCATGTGCAGCCGGGTGGCGGCTCGTCCGAAGTGGAGTTCTTCGGCGACGGCGACGAAGTAGCGCAGCTCGCGGAGGTCCATCACCGGCGACGATACCGGGACGGTATCGGCGGTGCGGTACGGGTCTTGGACGCCTCCGCCCGGTCCGGAGTGGACTGGTCGCATGACCGGACCCACTTCGTTGCCCGACCCCGCCGTGCGGGTCTCCGACGCCCGTGACCTCGCCCGTGACCTCGTGGTGGTCCCGGACGGTGGCGTGCCGCTCGTGCCCAACATCGGCGTCATCGGCGGCTCGCACTCCGTGCTCGTGGTCGAGACCGGGTTGGGCGTGCGCAACGCGGAAGCCGTGCTGGAGTTCGCGGTCGAGCACGCCCGCGGCCGCAGGCTGTACCTGACCACGACCCACTTCCACCCCGAGCACGCGTTCGGCGCGCAGGTCTTCGCGGGCGAGGCGACCTTCCTGCTCAACCGCGACCAGGCCGACGACCTGGCGCGGAAGGGCCCCGGCTACCTGGAGATGTTCCGCGGGCTCGGCGAGTCGGTCGCCCGGCGGCTCGTCGGCGTCGAGCTCGTGCGTCCCGACCTCGTCTACGACCGCGAGCACACCCTGGACCTCGGCGGCCGGGTGGTGGAGCTGCGCGCCACGGGCCGTGCGCACAGCCGGGGCGACCAGGTCGTCCGGGTGCCGGACGCGGACGTGCTGTTCACCGGCGACCTGGTGGAGGCGGGCCAGTTCGCGATCTTCCCGTGGTTCCCGCCGCACGACACCGACGTCTCGGGCACCCGCTGGCTCGCGGTGCTGGAACGCCTCGCCGCGACCGGCGCGCGCACCGTCGTGCCCGGTCACGGCGAGGTCGGCGACGCGCGGCTGCTCGCCGACGTCCGCGACTACCTCAGGCTGCTGCGCGACGAGACGTGGGCACGCCGCGGTTCGGCGATGGACGAACAGGCGATCGCCGCGGAGGTCGAGGCGTTGATGGTCGAACGCCACCCCGGGTGGACCGGTCGCGAGTGGATCGGGAAGGGCGTCGGCTGCCTGTGCGCCGAGCACCCCGCGTGAACGACCGCGCCAGAGATTGCGGCCACCTTTTCACCGCCGCGCAACGGGGGCCAGTCATGCTGTCCACATGCTCTACACGGTGATGAAACGAGTGGTGGCGCCCACGGCGCGGCTGGTCTACCGGCCGACGGTCGAAGGGCTGGAGAACGTGCCCGCCGACGGTCCGGTGATCCTCGCGCCGAACCACCTGTCGTTCATCGACAGCGTCGTCATCCCGATGGTGGTGCCGCGCCGCGTCTCGTTCCTCGCCAAGGCCGAGTACTTCGAGGGCAAGGGCGCCAAGGGCGCGCTGTCCCGCTACTTCTTCGGCTCCCTCGGCCACGTCCCCGTGCGCCGGGGCCTGGGCCGGGCCGCCAGGGCGTCGCTGGACACCGCCAAGGACATCCTCGACCGCGGCGGCGCGTTCGCCATCTACCCCGAGGGCACGCGCTCGCTGGACGGCCGCCTGCACCGCGGTCGCACCGGCGTGGCCCGGATGGCGCTGGAGTCCGGCGCGCCGGTCGTCCCGGTCGGGATCATCGGCACCGACCAGGTGCAGCCGGTCGACCGCAGGCTGCCCCGCGTCCGCCCGATCACCGTCCGGTTCGGCGAGCCGCTGCGCTTCGACCGCTACGCGGGCATGCAGGAGTCGCTGCCGGTGCTGCGCTCGGTCACCGACGAGATCGTCTACCGCATCCTGGAGCTGTCCGAACAGGAGTACGTGGACAGCTATCAGAGCTCGAACGCCGCCGCCTGACGGCCCGGACACGACGAAGGGGCCCACCTCGCGAGGTGGGCCCCTTCGTCGACGTCGGGCTCAGTCGTGGCTCGGACCGGTGTGGTACTCGAACACCAGACCGCCGACGGCGATCAGCACGAGCACCACGGCGATCACCAGCAGCCAGATGTGCCAGAACGCGAGGGCGACACCCGCCGTCGCGGCGGCCGCCGCGAGGCCGATCGGCCAGTAGCTGCCGGGGCTGAAGAAGCCCAGCTCACCGGCGCCGTCGCTGACCTCGGCGTCCGCGTTGTCCTCGGGCCGCACCTCGATGCGCCGGGCGACGAACCGGAAGTACGTGCCGACGATCAGCGCCAACCCGCCGGTCAGCGCGAGCGCCACCGTGCCGGTCGGCTCGACGAAACCGGTGTCCGCCCAGGTCCAGTAGCCGTACACGACGGCCATCAGGAACGAGAACGCCATCACCAAGTCAAAAATGCGGGCTTCGACCTTCATCGCAGCGTCCTCCTACTTCCCACCGTCGGACGCCTCGCGGACAGTCCGGTCGGTGTCGAAGGGCTTGGTCGTCACGGCGTGCGGCGTGCACAGCTCACCGCAGTCCAGCTCGGTCAACGCCTCGGCGGCGCTGTAGGGCTGCCCGGTGTCCGGGTTCGTCTCCTGCCGCAGCTGCATGTACCGGTCGAAGTCGGCCGACTCCAGCGCCCTGACCTCGAAGTTCATCACGGCGTGGTAGACGCCGCACAGCTCGGCGCAGCGACCGACGAACGACCCGGTCCGGTCGATCTGGTCGATCTGGAACGAGTTGTCCTGGTTGTTCTTCTCCGGCTCGGGGAAGACGTCCCGCTTGAAGTGGAACTCCGGCACGTAGAACGAGTGGATGACGTCGGTCGACCGCAGGTTGAAGCGGATCGACTTGCCCTGCGGCACCACCAGGAGCGGGATCTCGCCGGACGTGCCGACGGTGCTCACGGGCAGGTCCGCGGTCTCGGTCTTGAACTGGGGGTACTGGAACTCCCAGTTCCACTGGAACGCGATCACGTCCACCGTGACGTCCGGGGTCTTGGACTTGTCGGTGACGTAGTTCTGCGTCACCGCGGTGAAGTAGAACAACACCGCGACGATGATCGTCGGCACGACCAGCAGCACGAGCTCCAGCGGCAGGTTGTAGGCGACCTGGCGGGGCAGCTCCTCGCTCTTCTTGCGGTGGAACGCGACCGACCAGAGGATCAGGCCCCACACGATCACGCCGACCGCGAGAGCCGCGACGACCGACCAGGTCCACAGCTCGCGCATCGCCTCGGCCTGCGGCGTCACGGCCACCGGCCAACCGAAGCGCAGCACCTCTTCCGTGGAGCAACCCGTGGCCCCGACGCCGACCAGGCCGACCAGCCCGCCGACCTTCGCCAGCCGGGCTGCCCTGGTGCCCTCCTTCAGGCCCACTGCTCGCCGCCTCCTCAGTCGCCCTCAACGTCAAAAAGCTCGCAGGCAGGGACGTGGAAGCGCCCCATGCCGGATCATGCGGGAGCGTAGCTCAGCGCACGGCGCGTCACCCGTCGGGGGCCGCCCCCTTGGAGTGCAGTTTCGGTCACACACCGGCCCCCCGGCATACTGGAGTCTTCTCCACACGACACGAAGGGTGTTTACGGCGTGTGCGGCCTGGTAGGACTGGTTTGCCCTGGCGAGAACGAGGCCGAGCGGGCGCGCTCGGCGGTGGCGGGGGCACTGCGCTGCATGCGCCACCGCGGCCCCGACGAGAGCGGCACCTGGCAGGGCGGTGAGGTCGTCTTCGGCTTCAACCGCCTGTCCATCATCGACATCGAGCACTCGCACCAACCCCTGCACTGGGGTCCGCACGACCAGCAGGGTCGCTACGCGATCCTGTTCAACGGCGAGATCTACAACTACGTGGAGCTGCGCGCGGAGCTGACCAAGCAGTTCGGCGCCGTGTTCGCCACCGACGGCGACACCGAGACGATCGTGGCCGCCTACCACTACTGGGGCCCGGCCGCCGTGGCCAGGCTGCGCGGCATGTTCGCGTTCCTGATCTGGGACAAGGCGCGCCGGGTCGTCTTCGGCGCGCGCGACCCGTTCGGCATCAAGCCGCTGTACTACGCGGCCGGTCCGGGCGGCGTGGCGTTCTCCAGCGAGAAGAAGTCGGTGCTGGAGCTGGCGCCGGCGATCGGCATCCGCCCGAAGGTCGACGAGAAGGCGCTGCAGCACTACCTGATCCTGCAGTACGTGCCGGAGCCCGAGTCGCTGCAGAGCGAGATCCACCGCATCGAGTCCGGCACGTCGTTCACGCTCAAGCCGGGCGGCAAGCCGGTGGTCGAGCGGTACTTCCCGGCCACGTTCCGGCCGCGCGCGGTGCGCGGCGAGGCCGACGAGAACCGGCTGTACGACGAGATCACCGAGGCGTTGCGCGACTCGGTGGCCAAGCACATGCGCGCGGACGTGACGGTCGGCTCGTTCCTGTCCGGCGGCATCGACTCGACCGTGGTCGCGGCGCTGGCCAAGGAGCACAACCCGGACCTGATCACGTTCACCACGGGGTTCGAGCGGCAGGGCTACTCCGAGATCGACGTGGCCGCCGAGTCTGCCGCCGCGATCGGGGTCAAGCACGTGGTCCGGGCGGTGACGGCGCAGGAGATGATGGACGCCCTGCCGCTGATCACGTGGTACCTGGACGACCCGGTGGCCGACCCCGCGCTGGTGCCGTTGTGGTTCATCGCCCGCGAGGCGCGTGAGCACGTGAAGGTCGTGCTGTCGGGCGAGGGCGCGGACGAGCTGTTCGGCGGCTACACGATCTACCGCGAGCCGCTGTCGCTGGCGCCGTTCGAGAAGGTGCCGGGCGCGTTGCGCAAGGCCATGGGCAAGGTGTCCACGAAGATCCCGCAGGGCGTGCGCGGCAAGGACCTGCTGCGGCGCGGGGCGCTCACGCTGGAGGAGCGCTATTACGGCAACGCGCGGATCTTCATGGACGACCAGATCCAGCAGGTGCTGCGCACGTACGACCCGAGCGTGTCGCACAAGGACGTGACGGCGCACGTGTACCGGGAGTCGGAGGGCTGGGACCCGGTGACCCGGATGCAGCACGTGGACCTGTTCACGTGGCTGCGCGGCGACATCCTGGTCAAGGCCGACAAGATGACGATGGCGAACTCGCTCGAGCTGCGGGTGCCGTTCCTGGACCCCGAGGTGTTCCGGATCGCGTCGCAGGTGCCGTCGGAGCTGAAGCTCACCAAGGAGACGACCAAGCACGCGTTGCGCCGGGCGATCCGCGACATCGTGCCCGCGCACGTGCTCAACCGGCGCAAGCTGGGCTTCCCGGTGCCGATCCGGCACTGGCTGAAGGACGAGATGCACGACTGGGCGGTGGAGACCGTGCGCCAGTCGCAGACCGACCAGTACCTCGACAAGGGCGCGGTGCTGCGGATCATCGAGGAGCACCGGTCGGGTGTCGCGGACCACAGCAGGCGGATCTGGGCGCTGCTGGTGTTCATGATCTGGCACGGGATCTTCGTGGAGGGCCGGATCCGCCCGGTCGTCCCCGAGCCGCACTACCCCGTCAAGCTCTAGCTCCCCCGCGGTGAAGGCCCCGGCGCGCGCGTGCCGGGGGCCTTCGCGCGTGGTCTCAGCCGGCCTTCTGCACCGGTTCCGACTCGCACCTCGCGTCGGCCTTCTCGGCCATGATCCGGCTGACGTCGCCGACCAGCCTGGTCAGGTGCTCCTTGGTGCGGGCCAGTTGCTCGATGCGGCCCTCGACGGACGCGAGCTCGTCGTTGAGCATGCGCAGGAGGGGCACGCAGCCCGCCTCGTCCTCGGGCAGCTGGACGTCCTGGTCGAACGCGTGCGCGAGCACCAGCTTGGCCAGGCGCACGTTCAGGCCGGAGTTGATGAGGCAGCGGACGCTGCGGACGCGTTCCACATCGGACTCGTCGTAGACGCGGTAGCGGGAATCCGTGCGCTGGGGCGTGAGCAGGCCCTGTTGGTCGTAGTAGCGCAGCATGCGCACGGTGGCGCCGGTCTTCTCCGCGAGCTCCCCGATCAGCACTTATTCCCACCCCTGTCCAGAAGAGCGCTTGATCACGCAACCTTGACCCTGACGTCAGTGTCACACTTTAGCGTCGTCGTCGTGATCGCCTTCATCCTGATGCTCAGCGCCTTCGCGGTGGGCACCTCCGAGTTCATCATCGTCGGCGTGCTGCCCGAGGTGGCCGCCGACCTCGGCGTCGACGTGCCGACCGCGGGCCTGCTGGTGACCGCCTACGCCATCTCGGTCGCCCTGGGCGGTCCGGTGCTCACCGTGCTCACCGGGCGCATCGCGCGTCGCAAGCTCCTGATCTCCGTCATGGCGCTGGCCCTGGTGGCGTCCCTGGGCAGCGCCCTGGCCGACGACTACACCCTGCTCATGGTCGCGCGCATGGTGGCCGCGCTCGCCCAGGGCCTGTTCTTCGCGGTGGCGTCCCAGATCGCCATCGCCGCCGTGCCGCCGGAGAAGCAGACCGCGGCCATCGCCAAGGTCGTCAACGGTGTCGCCCTGTCCACCATCCTCGGCATCCCGCTCGGCACGCTGATCGGCCAGAACTACGGCTGGCGGGCGTCGTTCGTGCTGGTCAGCGCGTTGACCGCGATCGGGCTGGTCGGGGTCGTGCTCGGCACGCCGAAGGTCGCGCACGAGCCGGAACCCGGCGTGCGGGCCAGCCTGTTCGCGTTCGGCAGGCGGACCGTGCTGCTGGGCCTGGCCACCACGATCCTGTCGTTCACCGGTCTGATCACGGCGTTCACGTACGTGGCGCCCGCGTTGCGCGAGGTGAGCGGTTTCGAGCCGGGTTGGGTGACCGGCGTGCTGCTCGTGTACGGCCTCGGGACGCTCGTCGGCAGCACGCTGGCGGGCAAGGTGGCGCCGGACCGGATCGCCCGCGTGCTGCCGATCCCGCTGGCCGTGCTCGGCGTGATGCTGCTGGCGCAGGGCCTGATGCTGGAGAGCAAGGTGGCGGCCGTGGTGAGCGTGTTCGTGCTGGGCGCGAGCGCGTTCACGGCGGGTCCGCTGATCCACACCTACCTGATGGGGCAGGCGGGTTCGGCGGCCGGGCTGGTCGCCTCGGTGAACATCTCCGCGTTCAACGTGGCCGCGGCGCTGGGCCCGATGCTCGGCGGCGTGGTGCTGACCAGCGGGCTCGGCCTGCGGTGGGTCGGGACCGTCGGCGGCCTGTCGACCGTGCTAGGCGTGGCGGTGGCCCTGGTGGTCGGCAAGGTGACCGCCCGTCCCGCAACGTCCACCGCACCCACACCGCTGGCCGCACACGTGTGAGCGGGCCCTACCGAGCGGTACTACCGCCCGGTAGGGCTTCTGTCAAGCCCTCGGCACGAATACGGTCGCCGATGTGAGGAACACCGAGGCGGACACGTTGGCCGAACTGATCGAGGACTGCACCGACCTGCCGCGCGAGCTGCGCGGCGCGGAGGCCGAGCCCCACCCCGAGCCCGGGGCCGCGACGCCGTGGCGGGTGGACGACGCCAATTACGCCCAGGTCGCCGACCTGGACGCCTACGTCTGAAGCTGCGACCGCACGCGCTTCAGCCTTCGCACGGCGTCGGCGGCGGTCCGCACGAGCCGAGCGACCTCCAGCAGTTCCCGAGCGCGTCCGGCCGACGCCGGGTCACGCACGCGGCCGACGCGGGCGCCGAGACTCACTCGGCAAGGCTGACCAGAGCCCGGCGGCAAGGCGCCGTCGCTCACTCGGCGTGGTCCTCGATCGGGTCGGCCTTGAGTTCGTCCTGCGTGGGCGGTGGGTGGCGTGGTTCGCGGTCGCCCGCGCCGCCCTCGTCGGGACGCTCCTCGAAGTCGATCATGACCGGCGTGCCGCGGCGCACCCGTCGGCCGGCGGTGGGGTCCTGCGCGGTGACGACCCAGATCCCGGGCCAGGTCAGCTCGCCCAGCGGCGGCCCGTCCAGGTGACGAGAGGTCACGACCACACCCGCGTCGTGGCCCGTCGTCCGCGCCTGCCGGACGGTCAGGCCTACTAAGTGGGGCACTTCCGCGTGCGTCATGGTCGCCAGCGTCCCACCCGGAGCAACGGAAAAGGCCCCCGCCGTGGCGGGGGCCTCTCCGTGAACCGCGGTCCAGCGGGTCGATCAGTGGAACGAGTCGCCGCAGGCGCACGAACCGCCGGCGTTCGGGTTGTCGATCGTGAAACCCTGCTTCTCGATCGTGTCGACGAAGTCGATCACGGCACCCTCGACGTACGGCGCGCTCATGCGGTCGACGGCCACCTTCATGCCGTTGAAGTCGCGCAGCGCGTCACCGTCGAGCGTGCGCTCGTCGAAGAACAGCTGGTAACGCAGCCCCGCGCAACCACCGGGCTGGACGGCGATGCGCAGGTGCATGTCGTCGCGCCCCTCCTGGTCCAGCAGCGCCTTGGCCTTCACGGCAGCCGCCTCGGTCAGCGTCACGCCGTGGGTGGGCGGGGCGTCAGGAGTCGTGGTGACTGCGTCCTGAGCGGTCGTCATGGCTCTCCCTCAGAGGTCCTTTGCGGGCATCTATCTCCGGGCAACACGGGAAGTACCCGCTTTGTTCCTACCCCCATGGTCGCACAGACGTCACGGCCGGGAGTGTGACCACTGCCTCGCCACGCGGGCGGCGAGGTCGGCCAGCGTCCCGTGCGGGTCCGCGAGGCTGCGCTCCACCGATCCGGCGTGCTCGGCCACCGAGTACGACTCCTGCACGCCCACCGCCGCTGCCTCCCGCCTGCCCACCGTGACCTGGCCCGCGAGCACCACGCAGGGCACGCCGCGCTCGGCCGCGCCACCGGCCACGGCGGTCACCAGCTTCCCGCGCAGCGACTGCCAGTCGAAGCTCCCCTCACCGGTCACGGCCAGGTCGGCGTGGTCCAGCGCTTCATCCAACCGGGTGAGCTCCCGCACCATTCCCGCGCCGGACGCCACCTCGGCCCCGAGCGCCATCAGCGCGGCTCCGAGGCCACCCGCCGCACCCGCGCCAGGCCGGTCGCGGACCTCGGCCAACTCGTCCATCGCCGCCAGCCGCGCCTCCAGCCGCGCCACCGCTCCGGGTGACGCGCCCTTCTGCGGGCCGAACGTGCGCGCGGCGCCGTGCGGGCCCAGCAGCGGGTTCCCCACGTCGGCGGCGGCGACCAGCCGGGCGGTGACGGCGCGGACGGTCTCCCGCAGCCCCGCGCCGCCGTCCGTCGTCCCCGAGCCGCCGAGGCCGACCACGATCGTGTGCACGAGGGCGTCGCCGGCCGCGTTGACCAGCTCGCCGACACCCCTGGTGGTGGCGGTCTCGGCGGCCCGCGCGCGCTCGTCGACGGGGACGAGGTGCAGGCCACAGGCCTGGGCGGACTCGACGTACGCGGACCCGTCGTGCTCCAGCCACGTCGCCTCGACGGGCGCGCCGAGCGGTCCGGTGACGGTCGTCGTGTGGAGCGTGCCGCCCAGCGCGGCGTGCAGGACGTCCACGAAACCCGGCCCGCCGTCGGCCAGCGGGCGCAGCCGGAGGTCGTCGTCGGGAGCGGTGCGGCGCCAGCCCTCGGCCACGGCCTCGGCGACCTCACGCGCGGTCAGCGTGCCGCCGAAGCAGTCCGGCGCAATGACAACTCGCACCTCGCGAACAGTACTTATCGGGGCATCTCCTACTCTGGTGTGGTGAGGTTCCTGCGCCGCAACGCCGACGAAGCCGCCGAGACCACCACCGAGGACGCTCCCGCGGAGGTGAACCCGGCCGATCCGTCGCGCACGCCAGGCAAGGGGCGGCCCACGCCGAAGCGACGCGAGGCCGAGGGCAAGCGGCGCGGCCCGGTGCCGCCGCCGCCCCGGACGCAGCGGGAGGCGTTGAAGCGGGCGCGCGGGAACAAGGTGTCCAAGGAGGAGCGCCGCGCGGCGGCGGCCGAGCGCCGGCAGCGGATGATGGCGGGCGAGGACAAGTACCTCCTGCCCCGCGACCGCGGCCCGGTGAAGGCCTACATCCGCGACGTGGTCGACTCGCGGCGCAACCTCATGGGCCTGTTCATGCCGCTGGCCATCCTGGTGTTCGTCGCGCTGCTCGTGCCGATGCCGGCCGTCCAGCAGTACGCGACGCTGCTCACCACGTTCATGCTGCTGGCGATGATCGTGGAGGGCTTCGTGCTCGGCCGGATGGTGAACCGGCGGGTGCGGCTGAAGTTCCCCAACGACACGACCCGGGGCCTGTCCATCGGCTGGTACTCGTTCATCCGCGCGAGCCAGCTGCGCCGCCTGCGCGTCCCCAAGCCGCGGGTGAGCCCCGGCGACAAGGTCTGACCGACCACGGAAAGCCATCATTCCCGCTACGGCATGTAGCGGGAATGATGGCTTTCCGTAACGAATCACGTCGTGCGATCAGGTCAGAGCAGGCCGTGGGCCCGTGCCCACCTGGTCGTCTGCTCGATCAGCTCACGGAAGTTGGCCCCTGCGCCGTACTCGTCCGGCGGCGGCCACTCGACCTCCACCACCGGTGGCAGGTCGTCGCGGATCACGCGCACCATCTCCCGCACCTCGTCATCGGTGTAGGAGCCGAAGTCCAGCCAGCCCAGCTCCTGATCCACGGACTTGGCCAGCCGGGCAGCGGCCACCGGGTCGCCGACCCGCTCGGCGATGAAGCGCATGAGCCACCAGAGCCCCGCTCTCGACGTATCCCACGACTCCTCCTCGTCGCGGCTCTCGCCCACCCTTCGGAAGAACACGTCACCTGACATCAGAGCGGCTGTCCTTCCAGGACCATGAACACGCGGGGCGAGTACGGCTTGATCAACGCGCGCAGCGCGTCGAGTTGATAGGGCTTCAAGGTGCGCACGTCGATCGGGACGTAGTGCGCCTTGGTCAGGTGTTTCAAGATGCTCCGCTCGAAGTTGCCCGACGCGATCTCGGCGTCGATGAAGTGCTCGCGGGCCGCCATCGTGTCCCAGATGTAACCGTTCCGCCCGTCCACCCATTCCGGCCCTTTCGCGTGCGGCCACCGCATGAGGGTCAAGCCGAGCTTCTGCTCCAGGTACAGCGCGACGTCGAGTTCCTGCTGGATGAACTGCTGCTTGGCGAAGTCCCAGCCGAGCGCCTGCTGCCTCGCCGCCTCCGACAGCCGGGCGGTGGCCGCGGTCTGCCGCGCGATCGCGGCCTCCACGACGCTCGCCTCGATCTTGATGCCCTGCAACGACGCGACTTGGCGGAGGGTGGAGACACCGATGAGCGCCGTCGCCGACGACCCGTAGACGCCCGCGACCCACGACGGGAAGAAGGCCATCCCGTCCGGTGCGAAAGCCAGCGCCAGACCACCGCAGACCACGGATGCCGCGCACAGCGTGCCCGCGAGGACCACCCCGCCGACCACCGCCGCGACGGTCAGGGTCGTGGCGGCGGCGTTCATGAGGTCGATGAACGGCTGGGCGAACTGCATTTCGAGCCGCGCGGTGAAGTCCGGCCGCAGGACGCTCGCGACGCAGTTCTTGAACAGCGCACTCGTCCGCTGCTCACCGAACAGCACGTCGCAGAGGTGGCCGTTCTCGATCGCCCGGTCGGTCTGCTCCTCCGGCGTGGCGGTGATCTGCCGGATGCAGTCGTCCATCTTCGCCTGGTCGTAGTAGTACCGGCCCTGGCAGTAGTCGTGCTGGGCGAGCGCGGCCTGGACGATCTCGTCCTTCGACTTCTGGACGGCTTGGTCGTACGCCTCGTTAGCCGCCGCGACCGCCGCGGCGGCGCTCTCGTTCGCCGCGACCGCCTGCTCGTACGCGTGCCGGGCGCTGCCCACCGCTTCGTTGGCGAACCCGGCGGCCTGGGTCGCGGACGCCTGCGCCCACACCGCCGACCGGGTGGCCTGCCCGGCGGAAGCGCGGGCCGAGTTGGCGGCGTTGCGGGCGGTGCGGGCCGAATCGGCCGCGCGCTGGGCGGACTGCTCGGCCGCCACAGCCGACTCGTGCGCGTCCTGGGCGTAACCTGCCGCTTCGTCGGCGGAGATCTGCGCCTGCTGGGCGTAGCCGGCCGCCTCGGCGGCCGCGTCACGGGCGAGCGCCGCCGCGGCCTGGGCGTCGAAGCTGTGCTTGACCGCGGTGGCCGCGGCGCCCGCCGCTTGGGCGAGGTGTCCGGAGACCTCGGCCTGGTGCGCCGCCGAGTCCGCGTCGTGGCGCATCGCGGTGAACCGGCCGACGTCCAGGAACCGCTTGATCGTGACCGGTGGGCCGGCCAGGGCGGCCTGGGCCATCGCCTTGGTCTCCGGACCGCTGTCCGGGGCGGAGGCGATCTGGTTGACCTTGATCCGGTCGTCGGTGGTCGAGGCCGTGTACTGGCCCTTGGCCAGGAAGTCGCGATAGGCCGTGCCGGTGCCCGCGTCGAGCGCCCGCTGGGCCGCGTTCACGGTGACCACGCGGTTCTGGGCACGGGCGTCGGCCTGCACCTGGTTGACCTTGATCCGGTCCTCGCTGTCGCGGCCGGGGTAGTTGCGCTCACGCAGGAAACGCGTGACGTCCGCATCCGAGCCGTTCAGCGCGGCGGCTGAGGCGTCCTTGAGCGCCTGGCTGCCGGATTGGTCGGCGACGGTCCCGAGCGTCACGCGGTCGTCCTGGCCCGCGGCCTTGGCCAGGCCGGCGCGCAGGTACTCGCGTACTTCGTCGTCGGACCCGGTCAGCGCGGCGCCGGCGGCGGCCTTGGTCCACGGGCCGGCCGAGCCGGTCAACCGCAGGGCGACCTTGCGGCCGTTGGCCACGGCCAGCGCCGGGTTCGCCACCGCCTCGTCGATCAGCCGGTTGGTCTCGGCGTCACGCAGGGCTGCCTGGTCGGCGTCCCACGCGGGCGCGGCCGGCACCGTCCGGATCGAGTCCCTGGCGGTGACCGCGGCGGCGCGGGCCTGGTCGGCCTGGACGGCCAACCGCTCGCTGTCGGCGGTGCGGGCCGCGTCGAAGATCTCGCGGGCCTGCACCGCGGCGTCGACCGCGGTCTGGGCGGCGGCGGAGGCCGCGTTGGCGTGCCGGGTGGCGGCTGCCGCGGCGTCGGCGGAGTTACCCGCGTGCGCGGCAGCCTCTTCCGCCGCGACGGCCGACGCGATGGCGTTTTCCGAGGCACGCTGGGCAGCGGCGCCCGCCTGGCCGGCCGCGTGGGCGGCCACAGCCGCGAAGGCGGTGGCAGCCGCGGCGGCCCGGGTGGCGCGGTCGGCCATCGCGCGGGCGGTCGCGGCCGCGTTGGTGGCCACGCTCGCATCGGCGCCGGCCTGGGCCGCGTAGTTGCCCGCGTCGATCGCGGCCTGCGCCGCCGCGCCCGCCTGCTGCCCGGCACTGTTGGCCGAGGACGCCGCGACGCCCGCGTTCAACGCGGCCGACTGCGCGGCGAGGGCGGCTTGACCCGCGGTGTCGGCGCTCGCCGCGTTGTCCCGCGCGGCCTGGGCGGCCGATCGGGCGCCCGCGGCGTCGCTCGCGTTCACCGTCGCCGCGATGGCGGCCGAGTACGCCTTGACCGCGGAGTTGCCCGCCATCGAGGCGGCCGTGGCGGCACGGGCCGCAGCGCCAGCGGCGATCCACGCGGCGTTGCCGGCGGAGTTCGCCGCACCCACCGCGTCCCGGGCCGCGGTGGCGGCGCGGTCGGCGGCGTCCGCCGCAACACCGGCGGCCGCCGCGGCCTCGGCGGCATTGCCCTGGGCGTTCCGCGTCGCTTCCGCCGCCCGCAGCGCGGCGTGCTTGGCCAACTCGGCTTCGACCACCGCGCGGTCACCCGCGTCCTTGGCGGCCTGCGTCTCCTGCGCGGCCAGCTCACCCGCGACCTTGGCGACGCCGGCGAGTTCCGCGATGGTCGCGGTTTCCTGGTCACGCGCCTGCGCGACCGGCCAGTCGAGGTCCAGGAACTCCTGGAACGCGTCCTGCGTGCCTAGGTCCAGCGCGACCTGGGCCTTCTCCCGAACCTTCGGCCCGCCGACGGACATGATCTGGTTGACCCGGATGCGCAGGTCCGCGGTCTGCGGCGCGCGCCAGCCGGTGTCGATGAAGGTCTGGAGCGCTTCGTCGGTCCCTGCGTCGAGCGCGGCTTGGGCGGCGGCGCGCAGCTCAGCGCCGCCGATGGACATCATCTGGTTGACGCGGATGCGCATGTCCTGCCGGCGGGGCGTCACCCAGCCGCTCTCCAGGAACGTGCGCACCGCCTCCGCGGTGCCTGCGTCCAGCGCGCGCTGGGCGGCGTCCTTCACCACGTAGCCGCTGGAGTCGAGCATCGCGGTCACCCGACGGCGGTCATCCGCGTCCGCGGCGGCCTGCCAGCCGTTGGCCAGGAACTCACGGACGGACGTGTCGTCGCCGATCAGCGCCCGGCCCGCGGCTTCCCGCAGGGCAGGACCGCCGAGGCGCCACATGAGTTCCGCCCGGCCGCGATCGGTCGCGGTGTGGCCGGTCTCGGCGGACGCGGCCGGCACGACGAGCGTGCCCGCGAGTGCGACCAAGGCCATGACCACGCTGGTGAAGCGCAGACGTCTACCACGACGGTTCACACGTTCCCCCGGATTCCCGGGTGCGCCCGGCGCACCCGACGTCGACGGTGGGCCGATCGGCCCACCGGGTTGCGGCACGGACGTCGTCGCCGTCGGATGCGGCGCGACCGCCCGGGACGCGGAGCGGTCGAGCCGGCGGACCTCAGCCGTGAGGTGTCCGCCGGCACGACCGGTCAGGGCACGAGCAGGTGGAAGTCCGGCTCGGCGGACGCGTAGCGCTCGGCGTTCCGGCCACGACACCGCGTCCGCTGGGCCACGCGCGCTGCCGTCGGTGTTGTCGGAGCGCTCGAACCAGCGCCGGCGCTGCCCTCGCTCCCGGGCCGGGAGGTCGTACCGGAAGCGCACCAGGTCGCCACCAGCTCCCGCGTGTGGATCACGCGGTCACCCGGCGCGGTGATCGAGCCGGACGGCCCGGTCGCCCGCGCCGGTCGTCTCGCCGGCGGGACTGTCACAGGATCCGCGCCCCTTGAGCTTCCCAGTTCTGCGGGCCGCCGTCCCACTGCTGCACCATCGGGTCGAACCCGGTGGCGTTGCCGTACCAGACGAACGCGCGCGTCACGCCACCGTCGTAGTTGTAGAAGGTAGCGATGTCGGCCCGGCCGTCACCGTTGAAGTCACCCGCGACCCAGCGGGCCAGTTCCGCGTAGAAGTTCCCCGCGCCGCTGCTCCACTTCAGCACCGGCGGTGTGATGCCGTTGGCGTTGGCGTAGAACACGAACATCGAGGTAGAGCCGCCGGAGTAGTTGTAGAGCGCGGCGATGTCCGCCCGACCGTCACCGTTGAAGTCACCGGGGACCCAGCGGGCCAGTTCCCCGTAGAAGTTCCCCGCGCCGCTGTTCCACTGCGGTGCCAACGGCGCGAACCCGGTGGCGTTGGCGTGGAACACGAACAACCCGGTCGTCCCGCTGCCGTAGTCGTAGGCCGCACCGATGTCCATGCGGCCGTCACCGTTGAAATCACCGGTGACGAACGTGGCCCGCCACTGCTCGAAGTTGCCCGGACCGCTGTCCCACTTCAACACCGGCGGCGCGAAGCCGGTGGCGGCGGCCTGCCACAGGTACAGCCGCGTCACGCCGCCGCCGAGGTCGTAGAACGCGGCGATGTCGACGCGCCCGTCACCGTTGAAGTCACCGGAGACCACCTTGGCGGACTGCGCCGGCCAGTTCTCCGGACCACTGTTCCACTTCTCCACCCACGGGTCGAACCCGGTGGCATTGGAGTAGAGCACCACCAGCGCCGTCTCGCCACCGCTGCGGTTGTAGAACGCGCCGAGGTCCGCCCGACCGTCACCGTTGAAGTCACCCGTGACCCAGCGGGCCTGCGAAGCCGTGAACTGCCCCGCGCCGCTGTCCCACTTGAACTCGGGCAGGCCGATGCCGGCCGGGCCGCCGGGCCACACGGGCACCCGCGTCCGGTCGTTACCGGAGTCATAGACGGCGGCGATGTCGTCGTCGCCGTCGTGGTCGAAGTCGCTACGGGTGGGCAGCGCCGTCGTCGCGGAGACCACCTCCGACTCCGAAGCCTGGCCGTCCTTGACCCCGACCACCCGGTAGTACCAGGTCTGCTCAGCCGCCAGGGCGGTGTGCGTGAACGACCGGGTGGTGACCGTGCCGACCAGGGTGGAGGGTCCGACCGGCACGTCCGCAGACTGCGACGCGTACACCCGGAACGACTGGTAGTCGCGCGGGGTCCAGTTGAGGTGGATGGCGTGCCGCTGCGCGGGAGTCGCGGACACTTCGAGCATTCGCGCCTGGAACCAGCCGGCGAGGTCGTCCGCGCGGGTCTCCGTGGAGCCCTGGCGGGTCTCGGTCACCTCCAGGCAACCGTGCTGCCAGGAGGTCCTGTGCACGCCGACCAACTGCGGGACCCCACCGACCTCGCGGAATGCGGGACCACCGGCGTCGCCCTTGCAGGTGTCCGCCGGACCCGTCAACACCGCGTCCGCGGTGTTCAGCGACGAAACGGTCAACGACGAGACGTGTGGGCGGTTCGGCACCCACTCGGTCGCCGTGCGGCCGAACCCGCCGACCTTCACCGTCTCGCCCACCGCCAGCGCACCGGTGCTCAACGCGATCGGCGTGACGTTGGTCGGGGTCGTCAGCAGCTTCACCATCGCGAGGTCGCGCTCGGCGTGCCGCACGACCTTGACGACCTTCGTGCGGTGCCCCCTACCGGTCCCGAGGTCCACGGCGCCCACGAGCACGCCGACGTCCCCGGTCTCCGGCAGGCATGAAGCCGAGGTGACCACCCATCGCGGGTCGATCAGCGCGCCCGAGCACACTTTGCCCGCGGCGCTGATCCGGGCGAGGAACTGGTAGGAGCCGTCCGGCACGACGTTGCCGCCGGAGACGGCTTGCGAGGAGCCCGACGTCAGCAAGCCCGCCACCACGACGCCCGCCGCCGTCATCGCCGTCCAGCGCGTCAGCCGGTTCCCGATCGAGGTGCTCAACGCTGGACCTCCAAGCGCAGCAGCGTCTCCGGCGTGCCGCCGGTCGTGCCGATGCCGACCTGGATGCTGCCGTCCGGGTCCAACGCCACGGTCTTGTGCTGCCCGGATTCGCCGACCACCTCGGCGGTGCCGTTGTGACCCGCGCCCGGCTCGTAGCCGTCGCCGCGGATCTCGTAGACGTCGGGCAGCAGCATGGTCACGTAGCCGGTGTCGAGGACCTTGAAGCACACGCGGCCCTCGTCGTTACGGCCGACGTTGAGGTCCGACGAGTAGACCTCGATGAACCTCACCGGGCCGCTCGGCGGCTGCGCGCAATCCACGTGCAGGACGTGCCCGTCGCCGGCGACGAGTCTGAAGCCGTACTCCAGTTCCACTCTCTCTTTTCCCGGGTAGGCGTAGTCCTCCACCAACGACTGCTGCTCGTCGGCCGCGGTGGTCTGGTTCGCGTGTGCCACGAGGACGCCCCCGGACACCACCGCCCCGACCGCCACCGCGGTCACGAGGGCGCGCGACAACGACATCATCTGGATAGCCTCCAGGTTGTTTGTTCGGCGAGTGCCGGATGTCGACAGCGGCGCAGCCGGGTGCCGCGGTCCTCAGATCACCGTCCGGCGTGCCGCCGAACCCGCGGGAACGTCCACCGCGCCTTCCCCCAGACCGCACGTCCCCAGCCGTGCCGAGGTCAAGTAGCTCATATGGCACCGCTCGAATCGACGTGGGACACCTCACAGACCGTTTCTCGCGCTCGCGTAACGCCCAGGTCCCGACCCGGAGGAGAGTTCATTAGCAACCCGAACGACCCGGTACTAGGCTTGGCCGCATGGAGTTCCGACGCCTCGGCCGCAGTGGCCTGAACATCAGCGAGATCTCGTACGGCAACTGGCTCACCCACGGGTCCCAGGTCGAGGAGGACCAGGCGACGGCCTGCGTCCGGGCCGCGCTCGACGCGGGCATCACCACGTTCGACACCGCTGACGTCTACGCCAACACCAAGGCGGAGTCGGTGCTGGGCCGCGCGCTGACCGGCCAGCGCCGCGAGTCGCTGGAGATCTTCACCAAGGTCTTCTGGCCGACCGGCCCCGGCGGCCCGAACGACAAGGGCCTCGGTCGCAAGCACATCATGGAGTCGATCAACGGCTCGCTGGAGCGGCTGCAGACCGACTACGTCGACCTCTACCAGGCGCACCGGTACGACAAGTCCGTGCCGCTGGAGGAGACGATGCTGGCCTTCGCCGACGTCGTCCGCTCCGGCAAGGCCCTCTACATCGGCGTGTCCGAGTGGAACGCCGACCAGATCGCCCGCGGCGCGGCGCTCGCGCGTGAGCTGAACGTGCCGTTCATCTCGAACCAGCCCCAGTACTCGATGCTGTGGCGCGTCATCGAGTCGCAGGTCGTGCCGACCTCGGAGCGCGAGGGCATCAGCCAGATCGTGTGGTCGCCCATCGCCCAGGGCGTGCTGACCGGCAAGTACCTGCCGGGGCAGCCGGTGCCGGAGGGCTCGCGGGCGACCGACGAGACCGGGTCGAAGTTCATCCAGCGCTTCCTGCGCGACGAGGTGCTGACCAAGGTCCAGCAGCTCAAGCCGCTGGCCGACGAGGCCGGTCTGTCGCTGGCCCAGCTCGCGGTCGCGTGGACCCTGCAGAACCCGAACGTGGCCAGCGCGATCATCGGCGCGTCCCGCCCGGAGCAGGTGCACGAGAACGTGAAGGCCGCCGGCGTGAAGCTCGAGGACGAGCTGCTGAAGAAGATCGACGACGTGCTCGAAGGCGTCGTCGAGTCCGACCCGCGGTTCACCGTCACCCCCTGACGCGCGCCACCTCGCGAAGCCCCGCACGGGACGACCCGGGCGGGGCTTCGCGGCGGTTCACCGGGAACTCACCGGCCCGCCCGTTCGCTGGAGGCCGTGCGCGAACCGAGCGACCGGCGACCCGGTGACGTCCTCGTGGCACGGCTGGTCGCGCTCGACGCGACGTCGGCGCCCCACACCGCGGCGTACCGGGAGCTCTACGAGCACGCCCACGACCGGGCACTGCTCTCGGACCCGGCCGGGAGCCGCTGGTTGGTGGCGCTGACGGCGCACCCGACCAAGTCGGTCCGCGTGATCGCGCTCAGCGCCCTCGCCGCGGGCCGCGACCCCGCCCACCAGACGATCATGGTGGACGCGCTGTCCGATCCCGACCCGCTCCTGGTGACGTCCGCCGTGCGCGGCCTGACCGCGGAGACCGTGGCGGAGGTCTTCGACCGACTGGTCGAGCTGGCGGGCCGGGCCGGCCCGCCGTGGGCCTGGGCGCGCCGGTTCGCCGCGCGGCGCATCGCCGAGTCCGGGCACCCCCGGCGGCTCGCCATCCTGGCCGACGCGTTGGCGCACGCGGATCACGGCGGGGTGCACGACATCGCGCACACGCTCGCTCGTGCCGGCGACCTCGGCGTCGCCCCCGCGCTGATCGAGCACCTGCGGTCCCGCAGCACGGGCCTGGGCGCGGTCGCGTTCGCCCTCGGCCACCTCCGCGTCGCGGACGCGACCAGCCCGCTCATCGACGCGCTGCGCACGAACGACATCACGCAGACGACCGCCGTGCTGGAGGCGCTGGGCAAGATCGGGGCGGACCGGGCGGCGCCCGCCATCCGACCGGTGCTCGACCACGGGCAGGCGGTCGTGCGCGAGGCCGCCCTCCTCGCCTTGTCACGCATCGGCAGTCCGCTGGTCGTCCCCGCGGCCCTCGCCGCCACCGACGACGGCGACCCGGCCGTCCGCGAACGCGCCATCCGGGTGCTGGCCGAGCACGGTGATCAGCGCGCCGTCGGTCGGCTGGCGGCGGCGTGCGACGGACGGCACGTCCGCGTCGCGCTCACGGGACTCGTGCGGCTGGCCGATCCCCGGGTCGCACCCACCTTGGTGGACGTGCTGCTGCGGACGACCGACCGGCGCGCCCGCAAGCTCGCCGGACGAGCCCTCGTGCGGACCGGCGCACGGACCCCTCTGCCCACGTGGCGCAAGGATCCCCTGGCCCGTCGCGCCGCTGTCTGGGTGGTGGGGCAACGCGCCGACGCACGCGATTCCCACCTGCTGACCAGGGCCCTGAAGGACGAGGACGAACTGGTCCGCGCCCGCGCCGCCGCCGGACTGGGTCGGATGGCGATCACCGAAGCCGTCGCACCGCTGACGGACGCCCTGACCGACCCCCGACCGCGGGTGCGCGCCAACGCCGCCACCGCCCTGGGCCGCACCGCTCCGCCCGACCTGCCCGACCGCCTCGCAGCCGCTCTGCGCGACCCGCACCCGGCCGTCCGGTCCGCGGCCGCCGCCGCACTACGGCCGCGAACCCCGACCGCGCGTCACTCTGCCGGCGCGAGGGACATCGGCCCGTAGACCTCCGACTCGCTGCGCAGCAACGTCACCTGCGCGACCCCCGCCTCCCGCAGCTCGGCCCACGTGGAGCTGAACCAGTCCTCCGCGGCGGTCTGATCGGGGAAGGCCAGCGGCGGCCCGTCGATCTCGTGCCCCTGCTCGTCCTGGTACCGCCACCGGTACTCCATGACGAACCTCCTCACGATGTGCCGTGCGGGTAACGTTCCCGGTCAGGCTATGTCCTCCTGAAACGGTTGGAGTGCGGTGTGACGCGTCGGACACTGGTGCTGGGCGGCGCGCGTTCGGGCAAGTCCGCGCACGCCGAGGGACTCCTCACCGAGGACGTGGTCACCTACGTCGCCACCGCCCGCCGCTACCCCGACGACGCCGACTGGGAGCTGCGGATCGCCCAGCACGTGGCCCGCCGCCCCGCCACCTGGACGACGGTGGAAGCGCCCGCGCCGAGCGACCTGATCGCCCTGCTCACCGCCACCAGCGAGGCCGACCCGCCGATCCTGGTGGACGACGTGGCCACCTGGCTCAACGGCGTGCTGGACGACGCCGGCGCCTGGGAGGGCCACGGCATGGGCGTGGTCGAGCAGGAGTGCTCGGCACTGGTCCACGCGGTCGCCAGCACCCGCGCCCGGTTGGTCCTCGTCTCCGCGGAGGTCGGCCTCGGCGTCGTGCCCAGCACGCACTCTGGCAGGCTCTTCCGCGATCACCTCGGTTCGCTCAACGCGCGGCTGGCCGAGGTGTGCGACGAGGTCCTGCTGGTCGTCGCCGGAATCCCCCTGCGACTGCGCGAACCCGGAGGTAGTCGGTGACCATCGAGTTCCCGTCCGTCGAGCCGCCCAGCGCGGACGTGCGGGCCGAGGCGTTGGCCAGGCACGCCGTGCTCACCAAGCCCGTCGGCTCTTTGGGCAGGCTGGAGGAGCTCGGCGCCTGGGTCGCCGCCTGCCAGGGCGAGTGCCCGCCCAAGCCCTTCACCCGGCCCCGCGTGATCGTCTTCGCGGGCGACCACGGCGTCGCCCAGCACGGCGTCTCCGCCTACCCACCCGAGGTCACCGGCCAGATGGTCGCGAACTTCCTGGCCGGCGGCGCGGCGGTGAACGTGCTGGCCAACGTCGCGGGCGCGACCGTCCGCGTGGTCGACCTGGCCGTCGACTCCGAGACCGCCGTCGGCGACCTCAAGGTCCGCCGCGGCTCCGGCTCCATCGACCGCGAGGACGCCCTGACCCTCGAAGAGGCCGAGCGAGCCGTCGAGATCGGCCGCAAGCTCGTGGACGACGAGGTCGACGGCGGCGCGGACCTGCTCATCGCCGGCGACATGGGCATCGGCAACACCACCCCCGCCGCGGTCCTCATCGCCGCCCTCACCGGCTCCGAACCCGTGGCCGTGGTGGGCCGGGGAACCGGCGTCGACGACCACGGCTGGATGCGCAAGACGGCCGCGATCCGCGACGCCCTCCGCCGCGCCCGCCCGGTGATCAACGACCCGGTGGCCCTGCTCGCCGCCTCCTCCGGCGCGGACATCGCCGCCACGGCCGGCTTCCTCGCCCAGGCCGCAGTCCGCAAGACCCCCGTCATCCTCGACGGCGTGGTCGTCGGCGCGGCCGCCGTGGTCGCCGAAGAACTGGCACCCGGCGCCCGTGACTGGTGGGTCGCCGGCCACCGCTCGGTCGAGCCCGCGCACGCCCTGGCCCTCGGCCACCTCAGCCTGGAGCCGTTGCTGGAGTTCGAGATGCGCCTGGGCGAGGGCTCCGGCGCCGTCGCGGCCCTCCCCCTGGTCGTGATGGCCACCAGGATCCTGGCCGAGATGGCGACGTTCGACAGCGCGGGCGTCTCCGGACCCGCCTGATGCGCCTGGCGTTGTCGTGGCTGACCGTCCTGCCCGTCCGCGTCGGCTCCAACGAGGTCGACGCGCGGGCAGCACGACGTGCCATCGCCTTCGCCCCGTTCGTCGGCCTGCTGCTGGGAGGAGCAGCCACAGCCCTGCTCCTCCTCCCGCTACCCGACCTCGTCGCCGGCTTCCTGACCGTCGGCTTCCTCGCCCTGGCCACCCGCGGAATGCACCTGGACGGCCTGGCCGACACCGCCGACGGCCTCGGCTGCTACGGCCCCCCTGAACGCGCCCTGGCCGTGATGAAAGACGGCGGCGCGGGCCCGTTCGCCGTAGTCGCACTGATCGTCGTCCTGGGCGCGGAAGCCGCCGCCTTCCCGACCGTCGAATGGGGCGCCGTCCTCCTCGCCCTGACCACGGGCCGCGCCGCATTCATCCTCTGCTGCCGCCACGGCATCCCCGCCGCCCGCCCCGAAGGCCTGGGCGCACTGGTAGCCGGCACCCAACCAACCTGGACCGCCATCACCTGGTGGACCGCCCTCGCGACCGCAAGCTTCTTCATCCACCCCTGGCAGGGCCCGCTCTCAATCGCCCTCGCCGCCGCCCTGACCCTCCTGCTGATCCACCACACCAGCAAACGATTCGGCGGAATCACCGGCGACGTCCTGGGCGCAGCCTGCGAAACGGCCACCTTGACCGTCCTCGCCATCAACTCTCTCAACTAACTCAACAACTAACCGGAACACCCACCGAGGCCCGAATACCCACAAAGGCCCGATTTTACATGGGGTTCGGGTGCTTTAGGCTGGTCGAAGCCGGGCAGGCTTGGCGGACGCTTTTCCCGCCAGGCCTGCCCGGCTTTGGCCTGCCTGGAGTGCCCGTAAGGGGCCCCATGTCAAATCGAGCCGGCCTCAGCCACCAAGCCGCTCTCCCAACTCGACCCGCGCCCGACCGCAGCCCTAATCAATCTTCACCATCCACCCATGAGGATCAGCCACGAGCCCCTGCTGAATCCCCGTCAAGTGGTTGCGCAGCTTCATCGTCACATCCCCGGTAACCCCACCGGAAACCGAGAACTCACCACCCGCGTGCTTCACGTGCCCCACCGGCGTGATCACCGCCGCCGTCCCGCAAGCGAACACCTCGGTCAGCTCACCGGACTCGGCCTTCTTCTCCCACTCCTCGGTGGAAATCCGCCGCTCCTCCACCGCATGACCGAAATCGGCGGCCAACCGCAGCAACGAGTCGCGCGTGATCCCCGGCAACAACGCACCGGACAGCTCCGGCGTCACCACCCGCGCGTCCTCCCCGGCACCCAGGACGAAGAACAGGTTCATCCCACCCATCTCCTCGACCCACCGCCGCTCCACCGCGTCGAGCCACACGACCTGGTCGCACCCCTGCTCGGCGGCCTGCGCCTGCGCCACCAACGACGCCGCGTAGTTGCCCGCGAACTTGGCCGCACCGGTCCCGCCGGGCGCCGCGCGCACGTACTCCGTCGACAACCACACCGTCACCGGCTTCAGCCCGCCCGCGAAGTACGACCCGGCGGGCGACGCGATGAGCACGTACACGTACTCCTTCGCCGGCCGCACGCCCAGGCCCTTCTCCGTCGAGAACATGAACGGTCGCAGGTACAGCGACTCCTCGGGGATCGCGGGCACCCACCGCTCGTCCACGGCCAGCAACTCCCGGATCGACTCCAGGAACAGCTCGTCGGGCAGCTCGGGCATCGCCAACCGGCGCGCCGACGCGCGGAAGCGCTCGGCGTTGGCCGAGGGGCGGAAGGACGCGATCGACCCGTCGGGCTGGCGGTAGGCCTTGAGCCCTTCGAAGATCGCCTGGCCGTAGTGCAGCACCATGGCCGCCGGGTCCAGCTCCAGCGAGTGGTAGGGCTCGACGACGGCGTCGTGCCAGCCCTGCTCCTGGTTCCAGCGGATCGTCACCATGTGGTCGGTGAAGTGCTGCCCGAAGCCCGGCCTGGCAAGTACCTCCGCAACGCGCTCCGGGGTCGCCGGCTGCGGGTTGGGGGTCCGGGTGAAAGGCAACGCGGTCGTCATGACAGCACGATAGCCGCCACTTCTACGTCAGAAAATCGCTGTCCCGACGCTCGGACATCCGACCATCCAAAAGAGGCGGGCCGACCCTCAACCGACCGCCTGCCGCGCACGACCCAGCGCGAGCAACCCGGTACCCAGCGCGAGCGCCACCCCGGTGATCACCAACGCCTCGGCGGGCGCGCTCATCGCCAGCAGCACCGACAGCCCCAACCCCAGGCACGCCGTGCGCATCGGCCACGTCCGGTCCTCCTGCAGCAGCACCCGCGCCGACGCGTTCGTGAAGCCGTAGTAGAACGCCGTGCCGCACGCGCCCACCGCCAACGCCGTGGCCGGCGGCAACGCCACCACCGCGCCGACCGCCAGCGCCGCTCCGACCACCTCCAACGGCCAGCCCGCCCGGATCGCCGGCAGATCACCCGTCTCGGTCAACCCGACCAGCGTCCGCCGCGCCGACCCGAGCACGAAGAACAGCGACGACACCGCCGCGACCCCCGCCCCGACCGCGAGCACGGGCAGCAGCCACCGCCCGTCGGCCACGATCAACGCGTCCCGCAGCGGCGCGGGCGACAACGCCAACCGCGCCGACCCGAGCTGCCGCAGCACCGCCGCGCCGACCGCACCGCCGACCACGAGCACCACACCGATCGCCACCGGCACCGCGAAATGCAGGACCCGGGCGGAGAACTCCTGGTCACCGCGTCGAGGAGCGGTGACGCGCTCGAACCCGACGAACGCCGCGAACAACAGCATCGACGCGCCCATCACCCCGTCGAACCCGGCCTCGGCGGGCACGTCCCCGAGCCCGAAGGGGTTCTCCGGCGGCGCCACCGAGAAGCACACCAGCACCACCAGCACCAGCACGCCGAGCACGACCGCCACCGCCGCCACGCTCAGCCCGGTGCTCCACCGAACCCCGGCCGCACCCAGTGCGGCCGTCACCGCGATCAACCCCACGGCCGCCAGCTCCCGGTGCTCCGGGACCACGTACGCCCCGAACATCCCGGCCAACGCCGCCGCCATCCCCGCTCTGCCGACCAGGTGCGCGCTGGCCCCGATGCGCGCGGGCCAGGGGCCGAGCTGGTTGCGGATGTAGGCGTACCCACCGGGTGCGTCCGGGTACGCCCGGTGCTGATCGGCGGTCGAGAACGCGCAGCACAACGCGGTCACCGCGGCTAAAACCAGACCGGGGAGGAACCACGGACCCGCAACGGCCGCGGCAGGGGCGAAACCGGTGAAAACACCGGCCCCCAGCGTCGCGCCGAGAGCGAGCGCCACGGCCCCGGCACGGGGCGTGATCGTCACCGGTACACGGTCCCATATCGACCAGGTGACCACTAACGCCCGCACGGTTGACCCCCGTTCGTGTTAATTGTTACTCCTTGCGATCGAAGGTGCGGCGCTCATGAGTGTTAACGGGACCTTTAGCATTCGTCACGATCCACCCCATCCCGCCGCACGACCAGAAAGTGCCGGGAGGACCCCGTCAAGGAGCCGCAGTGACCGCGCCCAAGCTGGCCATCACCGACAGTGACCCGAGCAGCACCACCGCCGACGCCGTTGTGGTGGGCACAGTCCAGGGACCGGACGGTCTCGCCCTCGCGGCCGGGTCGGAGGCGGTGAACGCCGCGTTCGACGGCACGCTGCTGGACGTGCTCGACTCCGTGGGCGCGAGCGGCAAGGCCGACGAGGTCGTCACCGTGCCGACGCTCGGCAAGCTCGCCGCCCGCGTCGTGCTCGCCGTCGGGCTGGGCAAGACCGCCGACGACGGCTCGGTCACGGAGGACCAGGTGCGCCGCGCGTCCGGCGCCGCCGCCCGCGCGCTGTCCGGCCGCAAGCGCGCCGTCACCACGCTGTCCGCCCTGCACCTCGGCCCCGCCGTCGAGGGCACCGTGCTGGGCGCGTACTCGTTCACCGAGTACAAGTCGAACAAGGGCGACGGCCCGGTCGCGCGCGTCGACCTCGTCGCGCCCGCCGAGGGCAACATCCGGGCGCACCGCGCGACGCTCAAGGCGTCCACCGCGATCGCCGAGGCCGTCACCGCGACCCGCGACTTCGTCAACACCCCGCCGAACGACCTGTTCCCGGCGTCGTTCGCGGACCGGGCCGCCGCCCTGGCCAAGGCCGAGGGGCTCGAGGTCGAGGTCCTGGACGAGAAGGCGCTGCGCAAGCAGGGCTTCGGCGGCATCCTCGGCGTCGGCGGCGGCTCCAGCCGTCCCCCGCGCCTGGTGCGCATCACCTACCGCGGCCCGAAGGCGGGCAAGAAGGTCGCGCTGGTCGGCAAGGGCATCACGTTCGACACCGGCGGCATCTCGATCAAGCCGGCGGCGGGCATGGACGAGATGACCTCGGACATGGGCGGCGCGGCGGCCGTGATCGCGACCGTCGTGCTGGCCGCGAAGCTGAAGTACCCGCTGGAGGTCACGGCCTGGGCGCCGATGGCCGAGAACATGCCGTCGGGCACCGCCTACCGGCCCGGCGACGTGCTGACCATGTACGGCGGCAAGACCGTCGAGGTGCTCAACACCGACGCCGAGGGCAGGCTGATCCTGTCCGACGCGATCGTGCGCGCCTGCGAGGACGCGCCGGACTACCTGATCGAGACGTCCACGCTGACCGGCGCGCAGGTCGTGGCGCTCGGCAAGCGGACCGCCGGCGTCATGGGCACCGAGGAGTTCCGCGACCGCGTGGCCGCGATCGGACGGGCGGTCGGCGAGCAGGCGTGGGCCATGCCGCTGCCGGACGAGCTGCGCGGTGACCTCGACTCGAAGGTGGCCGACATCGCGAACGTGGCCGGGCACCGGTTCGGCGGCATGCTCACCGCGGGCGTGTTCCTGCGCGAGTTCGTGGCCGAGGGCGTGACCTGGGCGCACATCGACGTGGCCGGTCCGTCGTTCCACACCGGCGGTCCGTACGGGTACACCACCAAGGGCGGCACCGGCGTCCCGGTGCGCACCATGGCGGCGGTGCTGGCGGACATCGCGGCGAACGGGTAGCTGGCGGAGAGCGGCGGCCGACCTCCGGTTCGTCCGCCGCTCTCCGGCTGGTCGCACCGGCCTCCGGTTGGCCGCGCCGGCCTCCCGCTGGCCGCACCGATCTTCGGTGCACCTCCCGATCTTCGGCCGGTCACGCCCTTTGGCCACACCGACCTTCAGTTCGCCACGCTGATCGCTTTGCGCACGGTCCCCGGGTCGGCCAGGCACCGCAGCACCAGCGATGCCAGGTCGGCCCGGGACACCCGCATGCCCCCGCGCACGTTGGTGTCCACCGCGGTCCGGAACGCGTCCGTGCGCGGCCCGTCGGTCAGCTGCGGCGGGCGGACGATCGTCCACTCCAGACCGCTCGCGCGCACGACGTCCTCCATCCGCGCCATGTCACCCCACGGGTGCTTGAGCACCTGGCGCAGGATCGGCTTGACCAGGTAGCGGCTGAACGGGTCGTCGCCGTCGGTCACCATGCCGCTGTTGCTGACCACGAGCAGCCGGCGCACGTCGTGCGCCCTCATCGCGGTGATCACCGACTTGGTGCTGTCGGTCTGCACGGACGTCGGCTTGCGCGCCGCGCGCGTGCCGATCGCCGAGACGACGGCGTCCGCACCGGCCACGTGCGGCCCGATCGAGTCGGGGTCCATCACGTCGGCCACGGTGTCGCGACCGTTGCGCGTGCGCACGATGGCCGTGACCTCGTGACCCGCCTCCCTGGCCAGCTCCACGATCTTCGTGCCGGTGCCGCCGCTGGCTCCCAGAACGGTGATCCTCATGCTCCACCTCTCGCGGTTGGTGAGTACTCACTAACCCCTAGGATAACCACATGACCACACGCGACCGCATGCTCGACGCGGCGGCCCACGTCATGCGCACCAAAGGGCTCGCGCGGGCGACCACCAAGGAGATCGCCAAGGCGGCGGGATTCTCGGAAGCGGCGCTGTACAAGCACTTCGCGGACAAGACCGAGCTGTTCCTGGCCGTGCTGCGGGAACGCGCGCCGAGCGACCTGGCCGGGCTGCTGGCGGGGTTGGAGGCGGGGCGCGGCGACGTGCGGGAGACGTTGGCCGGGATCGCGCGGGCGGCGGTCGCGTTCTACGTCGAGACGTTCCCGATCGCCGCGTCGATCTTCTCCGAGCCCGCGTTGCTGGCCGCGCACCGCGAGGCGTTGAAGGCGCACGGGGTCGGGCCGGGGACCGTGCCGCAGACGCTGGCCCGGTACCTCGAGGCGGAGCGCGCGCTGGGGAGGTTGCCGGCCGGGGTCGACCCGGGGTCAGCGGCGGACCTGCTGCTGGGCGCGTGCCACTACCAGGCGTTCCTGGGGTTCTTCTCGGACCACCCGGTGGACGTGGACGCGCTGGTCAGGACGTTGTGGGACGGGATCGGCCAGGCCTGAGCGCGGTCATACCCAGCACGGCCACACCCAGAACGGTCACGCCCAGAACAGTCACGCCGAGAACAGTCACGCCGAGAACAGTCACGCCGAAGACGGTCCCGCCGAGGACGGGTCACGCCCCCTGGTTCTTGCGCCGCGAGTACTCCCGCATCCGCTTCGGGTAACCCACGATGCCCGCGTCGTAGATCGGGATCTCCAGCTTCTTGGCCAACCGCTTGGCGCCTTCCGTGCCGTCGATCCGGCGACGCGTCCACTCGCCGTCGTGCGCCACGAGCACGACCGTGGTCTCCGTCACGGTCGTCTTCGGCTCGACGTACGCCTCGACGCCTCGGCGCGCGGCAGCCCACTGCTCCAGGTGGCCGGTGTCCGTGGACGTGGCCGATCGCAGCACGCCAGGGCGCTGCTTCCTGCGAAAACGGTCGAACAGCCCCACCGGGCCACCTCCTGCAAGGACCTCTGGCGACCATGGTGCCGGCGCGCGTGTGAAGGTGGGGGCAAATCACCCGAAGACCGACACCGCGTCGCGGCCGTTCGCGCGGTAGTGACAAGATGGCAACTACACGCGCGCACCCGCGCGGAGTAAGGCATCAAGCTCTCCAGGGAGAACCCGTGACCGACACCTCCGCCGACCTTGTGATCCTCGGTGGCGGCTCGGGCGGCTACGCCTGCGCGTTCCGCGCGGCCGAGCTCGGCCTGTCCGTCATCCTGGTCGAGAAGGACAAGCTGGGGGGCACGTGCCTGCACCGCGGCTGCATCCCGACCAAGGCGCTGCTGCACGCGGCGGAGGTCGCGGACAACGCGCGCGAGGGTGACCAGTTCGGCGTGAAGTCCTCGCTGGAGGGCATCGACATCGCGGGCGTCAACTCCTACAAGGACGGCGTGGTCGGCCGGCTCTACAAGGGCCTCCAGGGCCTGGTCAAGGCCAACAAGGTGACCATGGTCGAGGGCACGGGCAAGTTCGTCGGCCCGAACACCGTCGAGGTGGACGGTCAGCGCTACACCGGCAAGAACGTCGTCCTGGCGACCGGCTCGTACGCCCGCAGCCTGCCCGGTCTGGAGATCGGCGGCCGGGTCATCACCAGCGACCAGGCGCTCAACCTGGACTTCATCCCGGAGAAGGTCGTCGTGCTCGGCGGCGGCGTGATCGGCGTCGAGTTCGCCAGCGTGTGGGCCTCCTTCGGCGCGGACGTGACCATCGTGGAGGCGCTGCCCCGCCTGGTCCCGGCCGAGGACGAGTACGCGTCCAAGCAGCTGGAGCGCGCGTTCCGCCGGCGCGGCATCAAGTTCAAGACCGGCGTGAAGTTCACCGGCGCCACCCAGGACGAGTCGGGCGTGTCGGTCACGCTCGAGTCCGGCGACGTGCTGGACGCGGACCTACTGCTGGTCGCCGTCGGCCGCGGCCCCAACACGGCGGGCCTCGGTTACGAGGAGGCCGGCGTCACGGTGGATCGCGGCTTCGTGATCACCGACGAGCGGCTGCGCACGAGCGTCCCGGGCGTCTACGCCGTCGGCGACATCGTGCCCGGCCTGCAGCTCGCGCACCGCGGCTTCCAGCAGGGCATCTTCGTCGCCGAGGACATCGCCGGGCAGAACCCCAAGGTCATCGACGAGGCGGGCATCCCGCGCGTCACCTACTGCAAGCCCGAGGTCGCCTCGGTCGGCCTCTCCGAGGCGGCGGCCAAGGAGAAGTACGGTTCCGTCGAGACGTTCGTCTACGACCTCGCGGGCAACGGCAAGAGCCAGATCCTGAAGACCGCCGGCGGCGTCAAGCTCGTCAAGGCGCCCGATGGCCCGGTGGTCGGTGTCACCATGGTCGGCGAGCGGGTCGGCGAGCTGATCGGTGAGGCCCAGCTCATCTACAGCTGGGAGGCCTACCCCGAGGACGTGGCTCCGCTGGTCCACGCCCACCCGACCCAGACAGAAGCCCTCGGCGAGGCTTTCCTCGCCTTGGCCGGCAAGCCGCTGCACGTGCACGGCTGACCGTCGCACCCCAGTCAGCCGATCCCCGACCCACGCACGAGGAGTCAGCGAACGATGGCCTTCTCCGTCCAAATGCCCGCACTCGGCGAGAGCGTCACCGAGGGCACGGTCACCCGCTGGTTGAAGCAGGAGGGTGACCGCGTCGAGGTCGACGAGCCCTTGCTGGAGGTGTCGACCGACAAGGTCGACACCGAGATCCCGTCGCCCGCGGCGGGTGTGCTCCAGAAGATCGTCGCCCAGGAGGACGAGACCGTCGAGGTCGGCGCCGAGCTCGCCGTCATCGGCGACGGCTCGGAGCCCGGGGCCTCGTCTTCGTCCTCGTCCGACTCGACCGCCGGTGAAGCCGCCGCGCCGGCCGAGGAGGCGCAGCCCGAACCGCAGTCCGCACCCGAGCCCGCCGCTGAGCCCGAAGCGCAGTCCGCGCCTCAGGCGTCGGCACCGGCGTCGGCCGGTGGTGGCTCGGCCGAGGGCACCCCGGTGACCATGCCCGCGTTGGGCGAGAGCGTCACCGAGGGCACCGTGACCCGCTGGCTCAAGGCCGTCGGCGACTCGGTCGAGGTCGACGAGCCGCTGCTGGAGGTGTCGACCGACAAGGTGGACACCGAGATCCCGTCGCCGGTGGCGGGGACGTTGCTGGAGATCACCGCGGGCGAGGACGAGACCGTCGAGGTCGGCGGCCAGCTCGCGGTGGTCGGCTCGGGTTCGCCCGCGCCCGCGGCGCAGGAAGCGCCCAAGCCCGCTCCGGCGCCTGCTCAGGAGGCCCCGAAGCAGGAAGCGCCCGCGCCCAAGCAGGAGGCCCCGGCGCCCCGGCAGGAAGCCCCGAAGCAGGAGGCCCCGGCGCCGAAGCAGGAAGCGCCTGCTCCCAAGCAGGAGGCGCCGGCGGAGGAGTCGGCCAACGGTGCGCCCTACGTGACGCCCCTGGTGCGCAAGCTCGCCTCGGAGAACGGCATCGACCTCGCCACGCTCAAGGGCACGGGTGTCGGCGGCCGGATCCGCAAGCAGGACGTGCTGGCGGCGGTCGAGGCCAAGAAGGCCCCGAAGCAGGAAGCGCCCAAGCCCGCGGCGTCCGCCCCCGCCCAGCGGGTCGCCTCCGCGCCGGCGGACACCAGCGGCAAGCGCGGCACGGTGCAGAAGCTGCCCCGGCTGCGGCAGATCGTCGCCCAGCGCACGCGTGAGTCGCTGCAGGTCTCGGCGCAGCTGACCCAGGTGTTCGAGGTGGACGTCACCAAGATCGCCCGGCTGCGGAACAAGGCCAAGGCCGCGTTCGAGCAGCGCGAGGGCACGAAGCTGACGTTCCTGCCGTTCTTCGCCAAGGCGGCGGTCGAGGCGCTCAAGCAGCACCCGGTGCTGAACGCGTCGATCGACGAGGAGAAGAAGGAGGTCGTGTACCACGGTGCCGAGCACCTGGGTATCGCGATCGACACCGAGCGCGGCCTGCTGAACGCGGTCATCGCGAACGCCGGCGACCTCAACCTGGCCGGCCTGTCGCACAAGATCGGCGACCTGGCGGCGCGGGCGCGGGGCAACAAGCTCACGCCCGACGAGCTGACCGGTGGCACGTTCTCGCTGACCAACCTGGGCAGCAACGGCGCGCTGTTCGACACCCCGATCATCCAGCAGCCGCAGGTCGGCATCCTGGGTGTCGGCGTGGTCAAGAAGCGCCCGGTGGTGATCACGGACGAGAACGGTGACGACACGATCGCCATCCGGTCCATGGCCTACCTGGCGCTGACGTACGACCACCGGCTGGTCGACGGCGCGGACGCCGGTCGGTTCCTCACGACCGTGAAGAACCGGCTGGAAGAAGGTTCGTTCGAGGCCGATCTGGGTCTCTGAGTTCCAGTTCCGCCGAAGGCCGCTCCCCGTTCACCGGGAGCGGCCTTCGGCCTGTTCGGCGAGCGTCGGCGAAGGTCGTGAGCACCTCATCGCCGGCCGCGTGGCACGGCCCTAGAACCGCAAGCCGAGCCTGAGCAGGGACTCCGGTCGACGCCAGGCGAACCACGAGCCGGTCACCCCGACGGCGAAGCCCAGCGCCGCGCCCGGGGCGAACAGCACGACGGTCAGCGAGTCCTCGCCGTCGAGGACGATGTGGCCGATCGGGTCCTCCGGCGAGTAGCGGACGGTGACGGACTGGCCGACCGCCAGCTCGTCGTACTTCGAGCACATCGCCACCGAGCGCGAGCGCCCTTCCGGTGTCGAGTACGACATCTGGTACTTGTGGCAGTTCCGGTGGCCGCCGGGCAGTTCCGATTCCACCGTGGCCTGGGCGCGGAGGTCGTTCGCACGATCCGCCGCTCCACGCCGAGCAGCGACAGCATCACCGCGGCGACAACGGTGAAGACACCGAAGAACGCCCGGAGGAAGGGCACGTGCCTCCGGCGAATCCTGACGGAGTCCCAGTATTCGGGGAAGTCGGCGTTCTCGTGCCTCACCATCGGTTCAGCATGGCATTTCGCGGCCTGGCGACCGGGGGTTTCGGCCGAAGGCGTCGACCGGGGCGTGGTGGGGGTGACACGTTCGCCGCTGTGCAACCGGGCCCTTGCTGCGAGACGATCAAGGCATGCGTGTTGTGGTCGCGGGATCGTCGGGCTTGATCGGCACCAGTTTGGTGGCCGCGTTGCGCGGTGGTGGGCACGAGGTCCTGCGGTTGGTTCGGCGGCGGCCCTCGGGGCCCGACGAGCGTGGTTGGGACCCGCCTGCCGGGCGGATCGACGGTGGTGCGCTGGACGGCGTGGACGCGGTGGTGAACCTGTGCGGGGCGGGGGTTGCGGACAAGCGGTGGAGTGACGCGCGGAAGCAGGTGTTGTTGGACAGCCGCACGGTGCCGACGGAGGTGTTGGCGGCGGCGGTCGTGGAGCACGGGGTTCCGGTGCTGGTCAACGCCAGTGCGATCGGGTACTACGGCGACACCGGTGACGAGGTGGTGGACGAGACCAGCCCGTCGGGCACGGGGTTCCTGGCGGAGTTGTGCCGGCAGTGGGAGGCGGCGACCGCGCCCGCGGACGGGCACGCGCGGGTGGTGAGGATGCGGACGGGGTTGGTCATCAGTCCGGCTGGTGGGTTGTTCGGGAAGATCAAGCCGTTGTTCGCGTTCTTCCTGGGCGGGCGGCTCGGTGACGGGCGGCAGTACATGCCGTGGATCTCGTTGGACGACGCGATCGCGGCCATCCGGTTCGTGGTCGAGCACGACGTCTCGGGGCCGGTGAACATCACCGCCCCCAGTCCGGTCACGAACGCGGAGTTCACCCGGACGGTGGGGCACGCGCTGCACCGGCCGACGCCGTGGGTGGCGCCCGCGTTCGTGTTGAAGGCGGTGTTGGGCCAGGTCGCCGAAGAGGGTCTGCTCGCCGGTCAGAGGGCGGTGCCGCGGGTGTTGGAGCAGCGCGGGTTCCGGTTCCTGCACCCCGCCCTCGGTGCGGCCGTGGCGGCGGCCGTCGAGAGGTGATGGGTGCGCTGATCGGGGTCGTGCTGGCGCTGGCCTCGATGGTGCTGGGCGTCACCGTCCGCGAGGAGCCGCCCGCGTTGGACGAAGGGCTGCGGCGGACGGCGCTGGGGCTCGGGACGGGGTTCGAGCACGCGTCGGTGCTGGTCAGCTTCGTGCTCAGCCCGGGGTTGGCGACGATCGCGTTGATCTCGCTGGGGCTGCGCGCGCTGTTGGCGAAGGACCCGTTGTTGGCGCGGGCCGCGGTGCTGTTGGCCGCCTGCTGGTCGACCGTGCTGGCCCGGTACGCCTACCAGCGGGTTCGGCCGATCGAGTTCCCGAAGTGGGCCTACCCGAGTGGGCACGTCACGGCGGTCACGGCGGTCGCGTTCACGGGTGTGGTGCTGTGCGCGTGGTTGGCCCGCCGGCACCTGAGGTCGGCCGTGGTGCTGGCGTGCACGGCGGTGGTGTTGACGGCGGCCAGTCGGGTCGTGCTGGAGATGCACTGGTTCACCGACACGGTCGGCGCGGTGTTGGCCGTGGTCGGGGTGGGTCTCGTGGTCGCCCACGCCCTGGGGCTGGTGCCCGTGGGCGTAATGTCGAGACGTGAGCAGTCCTGACCTTTCCTGCCGCACCTCGACGGACCCGATCGAGGTGCGCGAGCTGGGCACCATCGACTACCTGGCCGCGTGGGACCTGCAACGGGAGCTCGCCGAGGAGCGCGCGAACGGCGCGATCGGCGACACGATGTTGCTGCTGGAGCACCCGCCCGTCTACACGTGCGGTCGGCGCACCGAGCCCGAGGAGCGGCCCAAGGGCGGTGACGTGCCGGTCGTCGACGTGGACCGGGGCGGGAAGATCACGTGGCACGGGCCGGGCCAGCTGGTCGGCTACCCGATCGTGGGGTTGGCCGAGCCGTTGGACGTCGTGCAGTACGTGCGGAGGCTGGAGCAGGCGTTGATCCACGTGTGCGACCAGCTGGGCGTGCGCACGGGTCGGGTCGAGGGGCGTAGCGGTGTGTGGGTCCCGGCCGATGACAAGGGTGTGGAGCGCAAGGTCGCGGCGATCGGGATCCGGGTGCAGCGCGGCGTCACCATGCACGGGTTCGAGATCAACTGCGACGCGGACCTGGCGGCGTTCGGGGACATCATCCCGTGCGGCATCCGGGACGCCGGGGTGGCGTCGTTGTCGCGGGAGCTGGGGCGGGACGTGACGGTGGCCGAGGTGCTGCCGCTGGCGCGCCAGGCGGTCGTCGACGCGTTGAACGGCGACCTGCCGGTGACCGAGCGGACGCTGGTCCGCGCGCAGCCGGTGGCGGCCGGGGTGACGTTCGCCGTTCAGGCGGGCTGACAGGATAGCCCTCCCTCTCTAGTATTCCGGAATTACGGACTATTGGAGGGAGATTCGTCGTGCTCCTGACTCGACGACACCTGTTCCGAGCGTGCGGGGTGGCCGGTGTCGCCACCTTGCTGCCCGCGGCCGGCGCGAACGCGGCTCCCGACGACTGGCTCGGCTGGTTACGCGCGAACCGGCGGCACGTGGCCGCGGTGCTGGACGACGGGCGCGGTGGCCGGATCGCGCACCGGTCCCACGAGCGGCAGCCGTTGGCGTCGGCGGTGAAGGTCGCGCACGTGGTCGCGTACGCGAAGGGTGTCGAGCGCGGGCTGGTCAGGCCCGACGAGAAGGTGCGCGTCGGGGACTGGGAGCAGTACTACCTGGGCTTGGACGGTGGCGCGCACCAGGCGGCGTTGCGGGCGTTGGACATCCCGTTCTCGAACGGCGTCACGGCCGACGACCCGCGGCGGTTCGTGCGGCTCGACGAGCTGGTCGCGGTGATGGTCCGGCACAGCGACAACGCCGCCGCGGACTTCGTCCGGCAGCGGGTGGGCGAGGGGCCGGTCCGGGACACCGGGCTGGAGGCGCCGGAGATCCTGGCCGAGTGGCTGCACCTCGTGCTCGGCAGGCGGGTGGACGTGCGGGACTACCTGCGGGACCCGCGGTTGCGGTTGGAGGTGCTCGGGAAGTTCCCGGACGTCCCGAAGAGCTACCAGGCGCAGCGCGCCTGGGCGAGGGGCACGTGGACGGGCACGGCGGCGGCAGTCGACCGGGCGCACCGGGCGGCGGCGTCCGCGCCACTGGCTCGCGGGCACCTCGAACGCGGTAACCCCGTGCCGCCGGGGGTGGTGGGCGTCGGGGTCAAGGGCGGGTCGCTGCCGGGCATCGTCACGGTCGGTTGCAGCGTGCGCTGGGAGGACGGTCGGGTCGGCAGCGCGGCGGTGTTGACCAGGGAGGTCGACGAGGCCTGGCACGCGCGGTCGGACGAGTTGGCGCGGTTGGTCCGCACGGCCCTGGTGGAGCCCGATGTCCTGCGGGAATTCCACCTGAGCCTCTCGTAGGATCACCGCGATGGACTTGGTGCAGCGACTTGCCGAGCTGGAGCAACGCGTGGCCGCGTTGGAGGGCGGCGCGCGGCAGGCGCTCCCGTCGTCGGACGAGGACGGCGGCGAGTTCGGCTACGGCGGGCAGGTCGCGGTGGGCGACGGCCAGGTCTCGTGGCGGATGGAAGTGACGCCGGAGCGCGCGCTGTCGTTGCCCGACCGGCCCCGGATCGAGGTGCTGTCGGCGTTGGCGCACCCGGCGCGGGTAGAGATCGTGCGCGCCCTGCTCGCCCGGGGCGACCGACCCGCGACGGCGTTGCAGGAGGCGGCCGGGCTGGGGTCGACCGGCCAGCTGTACCACCACTTGAAGGCGTTGACGGCGTCCGGTGTGGTGGAGCAGGACAAGCGCGGGAGCTACCGGCTGCGGCCGGCCGCCGTCGTGCCCGTGCTCGTCCTGCTCACCGCCGCTTCGGACGTCGCCGGTCAGCTGCGCAGCTGAGGCGCGACGGCCTCCGCGATCAGCTCCACGTGGTCGAGGTCGGCCAGGTCGAGGACCTGGAGGTAGGCCCGGCTGATGCCGGTCTTCTCGCGCCACGAGCCGAGCTTGTCGACGACCTTGTCCGGCGTGCCGGCCAGGCCGTTCTGCCGCAGTTCGTCGACCTCGCGGCCGATGACGGCGGCCCGGCGGGCGACCTCGGCGTCGTCACGCCCCACGCACACCACCAGGGCCGCGGAACGGGTGATCTCCGCCGGGTCGCGGCCGATCTCGGCGCACGCCGCGTCCACGCGCGCCAGCACCTCGACGGCGCTGTCCATGGGCTGGAACGGCAGGTTGAACTCGTCGGCGAACTTCGCCGCGAGCGCGGGCGTGCGCTTGCGACCCGTGCCGCCGACCACCACCGGGATCCGGCCAACGGGCTTGGGCAGCGCGGGCGAGTCGGCCAGGGTGTAGTGCTTGCCGTCGAAGTCGTAGGTCTGGCCGGCGGGCGTGTTCCAGAGGCCGGTGATGATCTCCAGCTGCTCCTCGTACCGCTCGAAGCGCTCGCGGGTGGCGGGGAACGGCAGGCCGTACGCGGTGTGCTCGGCCTCGAACCAGCCCGCACCGAGGCCGAACTCGACCCGGCCGCCGGACATCTGGTCCACCTGCGCCACGGAGATGGCCAGCGGGCCGGGGTGGCGGAAGGTGGCGGCGGTCACCAGCGTGCCCAGTCGGATCGTCTGGGTGTCGCGGGCGAGGCCGGCGAGCGTGATCCAGGCGTCCGTCGGGCCGGGCAGGCCGTCGACGCCGCCCATCTTGAGGTAGTGGTCGGAGCGGAAGAACGCGCCGTAGCCAGCGGCCTCGGCGGTGCGCGCCACCGCCAGCAGCTGGTCGTAGGACGCCCCTTGCTGGGGCTCGGTGAAGATGCGGAGTTCCACCCCGCCGACGCTAGTCGGCCGCGCGGGAGGCCCGCGATCCGAGCGTCTTCACCGGCGACGTGACCGTGATCGCTTCTCCTCGACCGCGACGGGCGCGGGCACGTCCCGGACGCGCAGCCCTTCGACGACGCGAACGATGGTGCGTTCCACCTCGGCGCTGGCCTTGCGCGGGTCCGACGCGCCGGCGATGGTGCTGGCGCCCGCCGAGAGGGCGCCGAACAGCAGGCGGCTCATGGTCTCCACGGGGAGCTGCTCCAGCTCGCCGGACGTGACCAAGACCTCGATCGTGGAGCGCAGCAGGCCGTAGCTGAAGTGCTCCTCGGCCTCCCGCCAGCGCTCCCAGCCCATCACCACCGGCGCCTCGTGGATCACGATGCGCTGGTAGGCGGGCTCCAGGCAGACCCGGACGTACGCGCGCAGGCCCGCGATGGCGGTCTCCCACGGGTCGCCGGGCGCGCTGACGATCTCGCCGAGCTTCTCGATGAACTTGGTCTCCACCGAGTCGAAGGCGGCCTCGAACAACGCCTGCTTGCCGCTGAAGTGGTGGTAGAGCGCGCCCTTGGTGAGGCGGGCCCGCTTCGCCACCTCGTCCAGCGAAGTGCCCGCGTACCCGCGTTTGGTGAACAGCTCGACGGCACTGTCCACGAGGGCCTGCCTCGTCGACTCCGAGTAGTCCAACCGCCTCGACCGCACTGTCACCACGTTCACAACCGTACGACATACCGGCGGTACGTACTCGTGGTATGTTCGCCTCATCGGCCATACCGACGGTATGCCACAGACCTGAGGTATGACGCCGGTCACCACGAGAGGAGGGCGTGATCATGAGTTGGTCCGACTTCTACCGGCGGCGCGACGCTCTGGACGCCGTGCTCCGCGCCGCGGCGGGGGATCCCGCGGCACCCCTGACGTTCGACCGCGACCTGTTCGCCACCGAGGAAGACCTGCTCCTGGCGTTGCACTACCGCTGGATGCAGCAGCTCACCGGACGGCTCGGCGCGGCGCTGGAGGACAGCGACGACGACCGCGTCGAGACCGTGGCCCGCACGTGGCGCGCGCTGGCCGCCGAGCAGCCGGTGCTGCGCGCGGTGCTTGACGCGCACCTGACGTCCGCCGAGGCCGTCGAGCGGGAGCAGCGGATGCTGGCCCTGACGGCGGGCCTGGCGGAGCTGTCCGAGCCGAGCGCGGAGATCGCCCGCGTCGGCGCGGCGTTCGCGGGCCTGCTCCGCACCCGACCGGCCGTCGTGGCGGGCAGGCACCGCAGGCTTGCCAAGAGCGCCTGAGCGCCTGGTAGGTGTTGAGCATGCCGAAGTGGAACGCCCGGAAGTGGGACACCGCGGACATCCCGGACCAGGGCGGGCGCACCGCGCTGGTCACCGGGGCCAACTCGGGCCTCGGCCTGCGCACCGCCGAGGTGCTGGCGGGCAAGGGCGCGCACGTCCTGCTGGCCTGCCGGTCCCCCGAACGCGGGCAACGCGCGCTGGAGCGCGTGCTCGCCGGCGGCGGCAAGGCCGAGCTGGTGCCGCTGGACCTGGCCGACCTGTCCTCGGTCCGCTCGGCCGCGGCGCTGGTGCGCGAGCGCACCGGTGACGCGCTGGACGTGCTGGTCAACAACGCGGGCGTGATGGCGGTGCCGCTGGGGCGCACCGCCGACGGCTTCGAGCGCCAGTTCGGCACCAACCACCTCGGCCACGCCGCGCTCACGTGGCTGCTGATGCCCGCGTTGCGCACGCGGCCGGGCGCGCGCGTGGTCACCGTGTCCAGCCTGGCCCACCAGGCGGGCCGGCTCGACCTGGCCGACCCGAACTACGAGGTGCGCCGGTACACGTCGTGGGGCGCCTACGGGCAGTCCAAGCTGGCGAACCTGCTGTTCATGAGGGAGCTGGACCGGCGCACCCGCGCGGCGGGCCTGGACGTGACGTCCGTCGCGGCCCACCCCGGCGTCACCGCGACCGAGCTGAGCGCCAACATGGCGCGGGCCCAGGGCAACGCGCTGCTCGGCCTCGGCGCCAAGATCAGCGACTTCTTCTCGCAATCGGTCGAGGTGGGGGCGTTGCCGCAGCTCTACGCGGCGACGTCACCGGACGTCGAACCGGGCGGCTACTACGGGCCGGACGGGTTCCGGGGGATGCGCGGCCACCCGGCGCCGGCGGGGTCGACGACGGCCGCCCGTGACGACCTCGCGGCGAGCCGCTTGTGGGACCTGACGGCCGAGCTCACGGGCGTCGCGCCCGACCCCTCGTGACGTAGGGTTGAAGTCGTGACCGTCGTACCTGAAGGTCGGAAGCTGCTGCGGCTGGAAGTCCGCAACAGCCAAACGCCCATCGAGAAGAAGCCCTCGTGGATCAAGACCAAGGCGAAGATGGGCCCCGAGTACCGGGAGCTCAAGGGCCTGGTCAAACGCGAGGGCCTGCACACGGTGTGCGAAGAGGCCGGTTGTCCCAACATCTACGAGTGCTGGGAAGACCGGGAGGCCACCTTCCTGATCGGTGGCGAGCAGTGCACCCGTCGCTGCGACTTCTGCCAGATCGACACCGGCAAGCCCGCCGACCTGGACCGCGACGAACCGCGGCGGGTGGCGGAGTCGGTGCAGGCCATGGGGCTGCGCTACTCGACCGTGACCGGCGTGGCGCGTGACGACCTGGCCGACGGCGGCGCGTGGCTGTACGCGGAGACCGTCCGCCAGATCCACGAGCTGAACCCGGGCACCGGCGTCGAGCTGCTGATCCCGGACTTCAACGCGGTGCCCGAGCAGCTGGCCGAGGTGTTCTCGTCGCGGCCCGAGGTGCTGGCGCACAACCTGGAGACCGTGCCGCGGATCTTCAAGCGCATCCGGCCCGCGTTCCGCTACGAGCGGTCGCTGGAGGTCATCACCGCGGCCCGCGAGGCCGGTCTGGTGACGAAGTCCAACCTGATCCTGGGCATGGGCGAGACGCCGGACGAGGTCACCGAGGCGTTGAGCGACCTGTACGACGCGGGCTGCGAGATCATCACCATCACGCAGTACCTGCGGCCCTCGCCCCGGCACCACCCCGTGGAGCGGTGGGTGAAGCCGGAGGAGTTCGTGACGCACAAGGAGACCGCCGAGGGCATCGGGTTCTCCGGTGTCATGGCCGGTCCCCTGGTCCGCTCGTCCTACCGCGCCGGGCGGCTGTACGCGCAGGCCGTGCAGAAGCGCGGCGACGTGCTGCCGGAGAACCTGCGCCACCTGCTCGAGGCGGGCAGCGCGGCGCAGGAGATCACCTCACTGTTGTCGGCTCGCTGACCACCACGCCGTCCAGCGCTCGGACGTAGTCGGAGCCGAACGCGCTGGACGGCGTGTGCGCGCCGGGGGCCGTGCCGGCGAGGCGTTGCACGGCTCGGACCACCGAGTCGGCGGTGAGGTCGTAGGCGTTCGGCCCGGTGAGCGCGGCCCGGACCCGGTGGCCCTCGTCGTCCCAGACCTCGCCGAACACCTCGCAGCGGGTCTTGGCCCTGGTCGCGGCGCTCGGGCCGCCGATGCGCCCGGCCAGCGCCCGGCCGAGCCGTTGGGCCAGGTCGGTGCGCAGCAGCGGCGCGGTGAGCGGCTGGAGCTTGCCCAGCACGCCCGGGATCGTGGTGAACGTCGTGACGTTCGGGATGCCGGTGGACCGGTAGGCCGTGCTCACGTCGCCCCACGGGATGGCGCCGACCTCCCTCGGCCGGTCGCGGAAGTGCGCCGTGCGTCGACGGTGGCCGAGCCGGACGCCGCGGATCTCGCCGTCCACCCGCGCCCGTCCCCCACCGCCCGAGCCTTCGACGGCGGTCAGCGCCGTGCCCGTGCTGGCGCCGCCCTGGACCACGAACGCGAGGTCGAGGTGCGTGGCCGTGGGCAGGGCGTCGTGCAGCATCGCGGCGAGGCAGTCGGTGGGTACGACGTCGAACCCGGCGCCGGGCAGCAGCACCACGCCGGCGCGCTTCGCCTCCTCGTCACGCCGGCTGATGGCCTCGAACACGTCGATCTCGCCGGTGATGTCGACGTAGTGCGTCCCGGACTCCAGGCAGGCGTCCACCATCGGCCTTGAGGTGGACGAGAACGGCCCGGCGCAGTGGGCGACCGCGTCCACGTCCCGGAGCGCTCGCGCCGCGTCCCGGAGGTCGAAGACCCGGTGCTCCAGCCCCAGCCGTTCGGCGAGGGGCCGCACCTTCGCCGCGTCCCGCCCGGCCAGCACCGGCCGCAACCCGCGTCGCACGGCCAGTTCCGCCACCAGCGTGCCGGTGAACCCGTAAGCGCCGTAAACCATCCACGTCATGCACTAGAAGCTACTCGCAGGTAGCTAAGCCGACGACCGGCGGCGCACCACGACGCTCCCGACCACCAGCAACGCACCCAACACGCAGACGGGAGCGGCCCAGGCCAACCGCTCCAGACGCAGCCGGCCGCAGATCTCGAGGAACGCCGCGCCCTCCGCCTCGACCGCGACGCGGTCGAACCCGAGGCCCACGCTGTTGCCGCAGGAGACGGAGAACCCGGACGGCGAGTCGGTGGACAGGGGCAGCAGCATGATCAGCAACCCGGCCAGGAAGAACGCAACACCGACCACCGCGGTGACGGCCCTGGGCGACATGCGAAGAAGTTACGTCTTCGACCCGCCCCGGCATAGGGGGATGCCACATAGGGGGATCCGGCGAGCAGCCCCTAATGGGCCATCCGGCCTACCCGGGGCAAGCGGCACGTCGGTGCGCCGAACGGTCGTACGAGCCGCCGGCCCGATCAGTCGAACCATTCGCGAGAAAGGACGAATTCAGGAAATCTTCAGCACACGACCACCGTCGCAAAACGATAATCACACCATCGAGTGACTTGCTTTCCGATGGCACCACCCAATACGCCCAATGCCGCACCTCAGCGTGCATCTTCGCACCTCATCGCCCGCACCGGGCGGTCCCGCCGCTGAACTCAGACCCCTTGCCGCTCGCCGATCGACTTCACCATTCCACCCGTCCAGGGGTCACGGTTATTGCACCTCCGCCGCCGAAAAGGAGTTCCGACCGCCGTGAACAGCGTTGACGACCGCACCCTGCTGACCGCCCTGGAACGCCGACTGGCCGCCGCGCTGGGCGGCAGCACCCGGTTCGGCCACCTCGCCCTGCGCTGGCCCGCCGCCGCGGCGAGACGGGCCGGCACCACGGTCGCGTTCCGCACCAACGACGTCGGCGGCTACGGCCCGATCCCGCTCGACCGGACCCTGGACGTCACCACCGTCACCACCCGCTTCGCCCAGATCCCGGAGTTCGCCCGGACCGACGAGCTCAAGCAGTCCCGGCTGATCCCCTGCGCCGACCACGAGCGCGAACAACTGCTCACCGCACCGATCCCGATGGACCGCTGGATCGCGTTCGAGACCACCGTCGGGGGCCGCACCTACCGGCTGCGCGAAGGTCGCTGGCACACCGACTGACCGCGTCACGGCTCGTGCTTGACGGTCTTCATGCTCAGGTGGGAGTCGACGCGACCGATGCCGGGCGCGTCCTCCAGCCGGTCGGTGACGAAGCGCTCGAACGACTCCAGGTCCGCGGTCGCGACCCGGAGGAAGTAGTCGGGCAGGCCGAACATCCGGCGGAACTCGACCACCTCGGGGAAGCCCGCGACCACTTCCTCGAACCTGGCGACGGTGGCCCGGTCCTTGACGACGAGGTCGACGTTGACGATCACCTCGAACGCCCGGCCGGTCCGGACCGGGTCGACGCGGGCGTGGTAGCCGGTGATGACGCCGTCCTGTTCGAGGCGGCGCACCCGGCGCAGGCAGGGCGCCGGGGTCAGGCCCACCCGGTCGGCCAGTTCGGTGTTCGTGAGCCGGGCGTCGGAACGGAGCTGCTCGATTATTGCCCGATCGATGCGATCCACACCGGATCATTGCCGAAACCGCAGGTGCTGGACAACATTCGGCAATCGGATTGCCCGGCGTTGCGGCTACCGTTGCCGCCATGGCGACGATCTCCGCGCTGTACCACTACCCGGTGAAGGGCTGCGCCGGGCTCAGCGTGCCGACCGCCGCGCTGGGCCGTGCGGGCCTCGGCCACGACCGCCGCTTCCTCGTCACCGACCTCACCGGCACCTACCGCTCCCAACGCCGCGACCCGCTGCTGGCCACCATCCACCCGTCCGTCGACGCCGAGCACCTCACCCTCTCCGCACCCGGCGCGGGCACGATCCGGGTGCCGGTCGACTCGACCGCGCCACGGCGGCCGGTCACCCTGTTCGGCCGGCCGTACACCGGGATCGACCAGGGCGAGGACGTCGCCACCTGGCTCACCGCCGTGCTGGGCAAGCCGAGCAGGCTGGTGCTCGCCCCACCCGAACACCACCGCGTCACCGACGGCCTCACGCCGGGCACGTCCGCCTACGCCGACAGCTGCCCGATCCACCTGATGTCGACGGCCTCACTGCGCGACCTGAACACCCGGATCACCGCCCACGGCGGCCAACCGGTGCCGATGAGCCGCTTCCGCCCGAACGTCGTGGTCGACGGCTGGGACGCCCACGAGGAAGACCACACCCTCCACCTGACCGCGGGCGACGCCGAACTGGGCTACGCGAAACCCGCGATCCGCTGCGTCGTCACCACGGTCGACCAACCAACCGGCACCAAGTCCGGCCCGGAACCACTGCGCACCCTCGCCACCTACCGCCGCCGGGCCGACGGCGTCGCCTTCGGCGCCAAGCACGCCGTCCTCCGCCCCGGCCACCTCTCCGTCGGCGACGCGCTCATCACCCTCGAACGCTCCGAAGCCGATCTCTCGACCCCACCCCGAACCACCGTCACCGAACGACCGAGCAGCACTTACGCCTGACCGACGAACACCGCCTTGTCGGAACCGAAATCGGGCTGAAGGGTGATCTGAAGCTCGCCGGCCTGCGCACCGACCGCGAAAGTCGTCTCGTACGTGTAAGTCTTGCCGGGCAGCACCGTGGCATTCTCCAAACCGCCACTCCCACATCCGCCACTGGAGTCGAACACCGTCTCCGCCTTCCGACCGTCGAACTGCGCATCGCTGCCGAACGACAGCAGCCCGGCGTCGAACGGCTTGTCGGTGCCGTTGGTGACGGTCACCGTGACTCTCGCCGCACGAGTGATGTTCGACGGCGCCGCGTACTCACCGGGCGTGCACGGCGTGGGCGCGGAAACCTCGACGGCCAGGCCGTTGGCCCAGGTGTAGCGCTGGCCCCAGGTGGGCGGCGCCGCTGCCGCCTCGGGCTTCTGCTCGACCGGCGCGACACCGTCCGTGCCGCCGCTGACCTGACCCTGGTTGGTCGAGCCGTTGATGATCTCGTCCAACTTCTCCACCGCCGCTTGCTGGGCCATGACGGTGAAGACGATGCCGAGCACGCAGAGCACGACACCGATCACGGCGATGATCTTCTTGGTGCCGAAGAGGCCGATGAACCCGAGCACGAAACCGACACCGGCGACGACGGCGGTCAGGTTGTTGAAGATGATGATGGGCGAGCCGACAATTCCCACGATGCCGAGAATGAGGGCCGTCCACGCGAGCGCGCCGAACTTGGTCGGCTTCACCACGACCTGCTGGGGGTACGGCTGCGGGTAAGAGGTCTGCTGCTGTTCCATGGCGCACTTCCTCGAAATTCGGTGTACGCCGGAGAATCGCCAAGCCCCGAACGATCGTTACAACGTCCACCCGACCGTTATCCCAGCGACCGCAATGTAACGCCCGGCTCGTTCCACCCGATAAGCCCGCCCTCACAAAAACGCGAGTTTCATTCAATTACCGACCGGAGTCGGCCCCCAACGCCTTCAGCAGCACCAGGACGGCAGCCCGACTCGCCGACCTCAGCTTCACAGCCGGTCACAATCGACGATGTCAACACCCCGGACGTGGTATTCGCCGGCCATCTTCAGCGCGACGGCCTTTGACAGGGCTTGTGCGGTAGAGCACCGTGCTTGTAGGGCAGGTCGGTGGCCCACCTGGCTGGTGGGCCACCGACTCCCTAGCGGGAACAACCGGTGGACTCGGCGTTCACCGGCGGGCGCTCATCCACTTGCAGAGTGCAGCGCCCAGGTATCCGACAACAGCGGTGCCCCCGGCCAGCCAGGTCGGGGTCATCGCTCCGCCAAGCGCGAGCACCCCGGCTCCGGCAGTCCCGAGGTTGCCGATGTCCGTGCAGACTTCGGCAGCCCGTTGCCAGGTACGACGCCCGGACGGCTCACGCCGTGCCGAACGCCCGGACTTCACCAACCACCCCATGTGACCTCCTACCGGGTGGTGCGGATGGCAGTCCTTCCGCCATCCAGCTGGAACAGCGGCGACGGGTGCCCTCAAGAAGTCCTGCATCTAATTGGTACCCGGATTCCTACGATGCACAAGCAAGATCGGCCGACCGGGTAGAGGGCGGAATGCACTCGATCGGCCTATCTAAAATGACCCCCGGTTGCACACCGGACACACTGATGCCGAATCGGATGTCGCTGTCCGTCCCGAGCCAAGGGCCGCACCCGGCACTGATTCCCGCCGACCAGCGATTTGACGTCGGCTCGGCGCAACGCCGACACCGGGTTCCGCCCTAACGGCCCAAGACCGGTACAACGCTCAGTATTGTCCCCGCGAAAGTCCGACGCCGAAGTCGAGGTCGATGCGCACGCTCAGTAGGCACCTGGGGGAAGCCACTCGGGCGATCTTGCCACCGTCACTCACCCGACTCACTACCGCCCGCACCTGCCACTCGGCGGCAGCGGACCCGGCGCACCACCTACTCGACGGCGTCAAGGGCCAGGTGCCACGGATAGTCGGCCAGCACGCTGCCGCCGGTCCTCGGTGGGTGCGGGCGGAAGCCACGTTCGCCGAACAGCACCTTCACGCCGGACGACCGCAACGCGTCGATGCTGCGGTGGAGGACCGGATTGGCGGCGAGGGCGGTGTTGACGAAGGGCAGGACGGCGATCGGCACGCCGAGCCCGGTGAGTTCGGCGAGCTGCGTCAGCACGTAGGTGTCGGCGATGCCGGCCGCCCATTTGTTGATCGTGTTGTAGGTGGCGGGCGCGACGACGACCGCATCGGCGCGAGGTAGCGCCGACTGCCCCTGGCGCTGGTAACCGGTCCGGACGGGGTGGCCGGTGAGGTGTTCGACCTTGTCCAGGTCGAGGAAGTGCTCAACCGCGGCGGGCGTGGCGACGCAGTAGACCGACCAGCCCCTGTCCTGGGCGAGGTCGATGGCGACGTCGATGCGATCAGCCGGGCCGGCGCCGCAGACGATCAGGTACAGGACTCGTTCGGTCATGCGGGCACTCCGGCTCGGTGAGCCATCTGGCGGACCTGGCGGGCGGGTTCACCGGTGGTGGTCGACAGGAGCGTGCGCAGCACGGTGTGGGCCGCCGGTCGGCAGCGGACTTCCTGTGGTGCGACGCGTTCGGCCCGAGCCAGGGTGCGGGCGGCTTCGGCGTAGTCGTCGCGGTGGGTGTTGGCCTTCGTCAGGTCGAGCAGGTAGTTGGCTCGACGCTCCGGCGGCAGGGCGTTGAGAGCGCCCTGCGGGATGGTGCTCGCGAGGTGGAGTGCTGCCTCCGCCTCGTGGAGCCGGACCAGAGCGGACACCCGGTGAATCGCCACGTTGGCGCGACCGAAGTGCGTGTGGTGGACGGCGTAGTGAGGCTCCATGCGTTCCGCCGCGTGGAGCGCTTCCTCGTGCATCGCCAATGCCGGCCCGGCGTTCTCCTGCTCGGCGGCGGAGATGGCGGCGGCCAGGTAGAGCATCCCGTAGAGGGAGAGCAGGGCGCCGGGGTCGCGCTGGACCTCGAAGCGCATCCGGTCGGTCATGCCGAGGAGGACCTCGACGGCTTCCGCGCGTTGACGGGCGGCGGTCATGGCGCGGGCGACGCTGCGGGTGGCCCGCGCTTGTGACCAGGTGTCGTCCACTGCCAGAGCGGTGTGCATGGAGCGGTCGGCGGCCAGCCAGGCCAGGTCGTGGCTCTCGAACTTGAGCAGCATCGACGACGCCAGGCGGTAGGACGTGACGAGGACGCGGTGGGCTTCCACCTCCTCGTCCGGCGAAGCCGCCAGAGCGACCACCTGTGCGTTCTCCAACAGCTTCGGGAGCTGTTGGGCGATCGTGGTGAAGTGCGATGAGGCCCAGGCGTGGTCCAGGTACTCCGCCTGGCGGGTCAGCTGAGCGACCGCACGCGGTTCCCGAACCGGGTTCGCCAGGCCCGGGTAGCGACCGAGCGCGGCACGGATCGCCGTGACCTCTGCCGCGTCCACGCAGTTCGCGGCGCGAGCCGCCGCGGACGCGTCGGTGAGGACGGTCGAGTCGATCGACAACGCGTCCGCGACCAACTCGATGATCCGGATGCGGGCCAGGTCGCGCTCACCGGACTCGACCTTGTCCAGCCACGACGTCGACCGGCCGATCATGTCGGCGAACTGCTTGCGGCCCAGGTTGCGGCGCAGGCGCCAGTAGCGGACACGATCGCCGATCTCCTCGGGGGTGTCCGACATCCGCCCTCCGCTGGTCATCGGCCCTGGGTACGACCTCAGCGTAGCCGGTCGTCCGTCACACATTTTGTACGACTTGTGACGCTCAGTGGTGCCTACCGTGACCCCGCCATCCACTTCCGCGATGGCCACCGGAGATCACCGCAGAAGGGCACGAGAGTGCGAACCAGCCCACCGGACACGCCAACACGGATCACCCTGCACGCAGCTCTGACCTACGCCGAGCTGGGCTGGCCGGTCCTGCCGGGAGCCATTTGGCACAACGGGCACTTCGCGGATCCGGAGGACGAAGCCCCGGTCACCGACCCTTGTCTCCAACCGTCCGGTAAGGCGACCACGGACGTCGCCCGGGTGCGCGAGTGGTGGTCGAAGCCCGGACTGCACCAGCCCAACATCCTCACCGTCACCGGTCCGCGCTTGGGCGCGTTCATGGTCTCCGAGAACCTTGTGATGGCGTTGGCCGACGACGCTCGGTTCGCCGCCGTGCCGACGCCGGTGGTGGCTTTCCCGAACATGCCGATCGCCTACTTCCTCGTCCGGCCACCGCTGCCCTCGCTACTGCTGGGCGACGAGGCTCGGGTCGTGGCCGAGGGCATGCCCATGCCGCTGCCACCGAGCGCCCTCGGCGACACGGCGGCGATCTGGCTGGTCACTCCGGAGGAGGCGGGCAACGTCCTGTTGACCGGCGACGAACTCGTCGAGCTGATCGAGTCGGCGGAAAGGAGGACCGCGTGAACGAGTCGATGCACGAGCTGGCGGCCGGTGAAGCTCCGCGGCTGTTCGCGATCGTCGAGGAGTACGGCGACGCGGAGGACCTCCGGGTCGCGGCCTACGGCTTGGCCTACGACGACCGCGCCGAGGTCAACTCGGTCGAGGGCGACTTCCGCCTCGACTCCCAGAGCCCGGAGCACGCACGGACCCTGTTCGAGATCAGCTCCCGTTCAGCAGGCGTCCAGCGGGTGCACGTGATCTGGCTGGACGAGACCCGAGGCCCGCAGCCGGACCACAGCGGATCTCGAAAGGGCGGAGCGAAGGCGCGACAGCGCTGAAGCGAAGCCCGCCGATATGGGGGCCAGGGGCGACAGCCACGGCGGGGGTCCGGGGGCGGAGCCCGCCGGGCGGGGTCCGGGGGGGTTGCACCCCCGGGGACGCAGTGGGCGCGGCAGGATTCGAACCTGCGACCGCTCGGGTGTAAACCGAGTGCTCTTCCGCTGAGCTACGCGCCCCCGAAGCGCCGGCCGGCTCCGCGACCGGCGCCGGACGGTATCAGGACAAGGCTGCCACGGCCTTCTTCCACGCCTCCTGGTCGCGCGGCTCACCGGGGGCGTTCACCTCGGCGTAGCGGACCACGCCGGCGGTGTCGATGAGGAACGTGCCGCGGTTCGCCAGACCCGCCTGCTCGTTGAACACGCCGTACGCCTGGGCCACCTGCCCGTGCGGCCAGAAGTCCGACAGCAGCGGGAACTGGTAGCCCTCCTGGGCCGCCCACGCCTTCAAGCTGAACGGTGTGTCCACCGACACACCGATGACCTGCACGTTCTCGTCCTCGTACGCGGCCAGCTCGTCGCGCACCTGGCACAGCTCGCCGGTGCAGATTCCGCTGAACGCGAACGGGTAGAACACCAGCAGCACGTTGCGCTCACCTCGGAACGAGGACAGCGTCACGGGCTGCTTGTTGTAGTCGTTGAGCGTGAAGTCAGGTGCCTGCGCGCCGACCTCGACCATGCAACCCTCCACTGGAACCGTGCAACCCGAAGAACGGGCTCCACCCGATCGGGGAGCCCGCCGTCGAGCCTAGGGCATGTCCGGCGGTCGGCGTGCCTGGTCGCGGTCAGCGCTTCGTCTTGGCCGACTTCGGCGCGACGAGCCTGATCGCGGACCAGTCGCCGCTCGCCGGGATGTTGGAGGTCTGGGCGAGCCCCGCGGTGGACACGGCCTCGGCGATGTCACTCGGCTCGACGTGACCGGACCGGCCTGTCTTGGGCGTCAGCACCCAGATCACGCCGTCGTCGGACAGGGCGGTGGTGGCGTTGATCAAGGCGTCGGCGAGGTCGCCGTCCTCCTCGCGCCACCACAGCAGGACCACGTCCATGACCTCGTCGGAGTCCTCATCGAGCAGATCACCGCCCACCCGCTCCTCGATCGCGGCACGGAGGTCGTCGTCGACGTCCTCGTCCCAGCCGATCTCCTGGACCACGCTGCCCGGTTCGATCCCGAGCCTGTCGGCGACACCGATCTTGCCGGCGTCTTCCGCGGCGACCACGGCTTCCACTCCTCCAAGTACACAAGAGCGGCAGTCGGGGTACGACTGCCGCGATGTCACTACCAGTCGCGGCTAGCGAACACTGTCAGCCCCACCACGCGCAACCGTAAGGGCCAAGACACGCCGCATCGGGTACCCCCGAGTGAGGTGCCCGAACGGCATGAGGCAGGCTCTGCACACCTCCTATTCGCGCGCGCGAGAGAAACGATCCAGAGTTACTCACCGGTAGAGGTGACGGGACCGTGACTGTCGGGCGACGATGGAGTTGAGAAGACCCCGGAACGAGGAGATCCCTTGGCCCCGCAGAACCCCCCCGAGCGGGTACGCGTCATCCGTGACGGTCTGGCCGCCCACCTCCCCGACATCGACCCGGAGGAGACCGCGGAGTGGCTGGAGTCGTTCGACGCCGCGCTCAAGGGCGGCGGGCAGCAGCGCGCCCGCTACCTGATGCTGCGGCTGCTCGAGCGGGCCAGGGAGAGCCACGTCGGCGTCCCGTCGCTGACCAGCACGGATTACGTGAACACCATTCCCACCGAGCGCGAGCCGTGGTTCCCCGGCGACGAGGAGGTGGAGCGCCGCTACCGGGCCTGGATCCGGTGGAACGCGGCGATGACCGTGCACCGCGCGCAGCGCCCCGGCGTCGGCGTCGGCGGTCACATCTCGACCTACGCGTCGTCGGCCAGCCTCTACGAGGTCGGCTTCAACCACTTCTTCCGGGGCAAGGACCACCCCGGCGGCGGTGACCACGTGTTCGTGCAGGGCCACGCCTCTCCCGGCGTGTACGCCCGCGCGTTCCTCGAAGGCCGGCTGTCCGCCGAGCAGCTCGACGGCTTCCGCCAGGAGTTCTCACACGCGGGACCGGGCGGCGGCCTGCCGTCGTACCCGCACCCGCGGCTGATGCCGGACTTCTGGGAGTTCCCCACCGTGTCCATGGGCCTCGGCCCGATGAACGCGATCTACCAGGCGCGGTTCAACCGCTACCTGCGCGACCGCGGTATCAAGGACACGTCCGACCAGCACGTGTGGGCGTTCCTCGGCGACGGCGAGATGGACGAGCCGGAGTCGCGCGGCCTGCTGCAGGTCGCGGCGAACGAGCAGCTGGACAACCTGACCTTCGTGGTGAACTGCAACCTGCAGCGCCTCGACGGCCCGGTCCGCGGCAACGGCAAGATCATCCAGGAGCTGGAGGCGTTCTTCCGCGGCGCGGGCTGGAACGTCATCAAGGTCATCTGGGGCCGCGAGTGGGACTCGCTGCTGCACGCCGACCGCGACGGCGCGCTGGTCAACCTGATGAACACCACGCCGGACGGCGACTACCAGACGTACAAGGCCAACGACGGCGCCTACGTCAAGGAGCACTTCTTCGGGCGCGACCCGCGCACGAAGGAGCTGGTCGCGCCGATGTCCGACGACGAGGTGTGGAACCTCAAGCGCGGCGGGCACGACTACCGCAAGGTCTACGCGGCGTACAAGGCGGCGGTGGAGCACCACGGCCAGCCGACGGTCATCCTCGCCAAGACCATCAAGGGCTACGGCCTGGGCCCGCACTTCGCGGCGCGCAACGCCACGCACCAGATGAAGAAGATGACCCACGAGGACCTGAAGCTCTTCCGGGACAGCCTGCGCATCCCGATCGAGGACAAGGACCTGGACCCGTACCTGCCGCCGTACTACCACCCCGGCAAGGACTCCCCGGAGATCCAGTACCTGCTGGAGCGGCGCAAGCAGCTCGGCGGGTTCGTGCCGGAGCGGCGGACCAAGTCCAAGGCGCTGGTGCTGCCGGGCGACAAGGTCTACGACGTGATCAAGCGGGGCTCGGGCAAGCAGGAGGTCGCCACCACGATGGCGTTCGTCCGGCTGGTCCGCGACCTGGCCAAGGACCCGGAGATCGGCGGCCGGATCGTGCCGATCATCCCGGACGAGGCGCGCACGTTCGGCATGGACTCGATGTTCCCGGCGCAGAAGATCTACAACCCGAACGGGCAGATGTACACCTCCGTGGACGCCCAGCTGATGCTGGCGTACAAGGAGAGCGAGCAGGGCCAGATCCTGCACGAGGGCATCAACGAGGCCGGTTCGACCTCGTCGTTCACCGCGGCGGGCACGTCCTACGCCACGCACGGCGAGCCGATGATCCCGATCTACATCTTCTACTCGATGTTCGGGTTCCAGCGGACCGGTGACGGCCTGTGGGCGGCGGCGGACCAGATGGCGCGCGGTTTCGTGCTCGGCGCCACGGCCGGTCGCACCACGCTGACCGGCGAGGGGCTCCAGCACGCCGACGGGCACTCGTTGCTGCTGGCGCACACCAACCCGGCCGTGGTGGCGTACGACCCGGCGTGGTCGTTCGAGGTGGCGCACATCGTCAAGGACGGCCTGCGGCGGATGTACGGCGAGAACGCCGAGAACATCTTCTACTACATGACCGTCTACAACGAGCCGTACCAGCAGCCGGCCGAGCCCGAGGGCCTGGACGTGGACGGCCTGCTCAAGGGCCTGTACCGGTACCAGGTGGCGCCGGCGCAGGCCGGGCCGCGGGCCCAGCTGCTGGCCTCGGGCGTGGCCATGCCGTGGGCGGTCAAGGCGCAGCAGGTGCTGGCCGACGAGTGGGGCGTGCAGGCCGACGTGTGGTCGGCGACGTCGTACTCGGAGCTGCGGCGCGAGGCGGTCGAGGTCGACCGGCACAACCTGCTGCACCCCGACCAGGAGCCCCGCGTGCCGTACGTCACGCAGGCGCTGGCGGACGCGGCGGGTCCCGTGGTGGCGGTGTCGGACTGGATGAGCGCGGTGCCGGACCTGATCCGGCCGTACGTGCCGACCGACATGACCACGCTGGGCACCGACGGGTTCGGCTTCTCCGACACCCGGCCGGCGGCGCGGCGGCACTTCCTGGTCGACACGGAGTCGATCGTGGTGGCCACGCTGGCGGCGTTGGCCAAGCGCGGTGAGATCCAGCAGTCGCTGGTCGTGCAGGCGGCCCGGAAGTACAAGATCGACGACGTGAGCGCGGCGGGCCCGTCCACCTCGGACGCCGGTCTGGCCTGATCGTCACCCTCGGGGGCGGCACGCGTGGTGACGCGGCCGCCCCCGAGGCGTGTCCGCAGTAGTGCGGCCGACCAGCGGAACTATCCGCTTTGCCGCTGCGGGATGTGATCCGCCCCATAGACTTGCCCCCACAATCCGGCGTTCCAACGAGGGGTCGGGGTGGGGACGCAGCCGCAGCACGCGTTGCACCGCACGGTCGTGGTCGTCGACGTGTCCGCGTTCGGTCGGCGGTTGCGCGTGCCGCAGGAGGAGATCAGGCGCGGGCTGTACGCGGCGCTGGAGGCGGCGTTCGACGACAACGGGCTGGACTGGTCGGCGACCCACCACGAGGACCGCGGGGACGGCGTGTTCGTGCTCGTGCCGCCCGACGTGCCCAAGAGCCGGGTGGTGGACGGCGTGCCGCACGCGTTGCTCGGTGAGCTGCGCCGGTACAACGCGACCCGCAACGAGGACGCCCGCATGCGGCTGCGGATGGCGATCACGGCGGGCGAGGTGCAGCACGACGAGCACGGCGTGGTCGGCGACGAGGTGACGCTGGCGTTCCGGCTGCTCGACTCCAAGCCGCTGCGGGAGGCGCTGGACGGCTCGACCGCGGTGTTCGCGCTGATCGTCTCCGACCGGTTCTACGACGACGTGGTGCGGCCCGACCCGGCGCTGGACCCGGAGTCGTTCCGCCGCGTGAGCGTGGACGTCAAGGAGGTCCACGGGCGCGCGTGGCTGCACGTGCCGGACCGCGCCGCGCCCGCCCCCGCGCCGAAGCCGAAGAAGGCGCCGCGCCGACGCCCCAAGCCGCCGTGGGCTCGGCTCGGGCTGACCGTGCTGCTGGTCGGGGCGGGCGCGGTGGACGCCTTCGGCGCGCGGCCGCCCGTCGTGCCGCCCTGCCCTCCCCCGGTCCAGTTGAACGTGCTGGTGTCGGCCGAGAAGGAGGCGGTGGTCCGCTCGCTCGCGCTGGAGCTGGAGAACGACTCCGCGGGCTGCAAGGAGTTCAACGTCCTGGTGTTCACGGGCAAGTCGTCCGACCAGGGCGCGGCCGAGGCGCTGGGACGCGGCTGGCAGCCGGGCGACCTGACGGCGGAGGGCCCCGAGCCGCACGTGTGGCTGCCGGACAGCACCGCCGAGGTGCGGGCGATCGAGGACGCCCTGAGCCGGCGCTCGGACGTGGAGCTGCACGTCCGGGCAGGGGTGGCGCTGTCGCCGGTGGTGCTGGGCGCGTCGGAGGAGCTGGCCGGGCAGATCGCGCCGGACGACGAGTTCGAGTGGCGGCACGTGGCGCGGCCCGCGGCGGTGGACACGACCTCGGGCGTGGGCCTCCTGGCGGCGTCCGCGTTGGCGCAGGCGGAGCTCGGCCCGGACCTGGACTCGCACCGCGCGGCGCGGGTGCTGCACGACATCACCCGGCGCACGAGCACCGACGCGCCGTGCGCGGGCGACGTGGCGCTGGTCGGGTCGGAGCAGGCGGTGGCGCGCACCGAGGGCTGCCGGGTGCTCTACCCCCGCGACGGCGCGCTGGTGCTGGACCACCCGTTCGTGGAGGTCGCCCGGCCGCAGCGGCCGAACCCGCGGCGGCAGCGGATCGTGCAGCGGCTGCTGGAGCACCTGCGGTCCCCCTCCGCGCAGGACCAGTTCAAGCGCGCGGGGTTCCGCGACCTGGCCTGGAACGTGATCGCGCGACCGGGTTCGGGCGTGCGGCCGGACCGACCGCAGGCGCTGTCACCCCAGCTCGACCCGAGGGAGGTCCGGGAGGCGTGGGAGGCGGCGAGCAGGCCGCGGGTGATCGGGGTGGCCGGTGACGGCTCGGCGGCGGCGGACCTGTTCGCGTCCCGGGTCCGGACGTTGGCCGGTCCGCGTGACCGGGTGGTGACGCTGCCGTTGACAGAGGGCGTGTTCGAAGCGGGCGCCGCGCAGCACGCGCACGTCGTGGTGCTGGTGTCGGCGACGCAGGTCCCGTCGATCCCCAAGACCGCCGGCGGTCCCGTCCGGGTGGTGGCCGTCGGGTTCACGGAGGGCGCGTGCGCGGCCTCAGCGCCTCTCTACGAGGCCGCGCTGGCCCACGGAGGGCAGTGCCAGGGGATCTTCGACCGGAACGGCTCCGGGGCCACTCAGCGCCAGGAAGACGCCCTGGACGCCATAGCGCGCGCTGCGTGGGGAGGGTGACCTTGATCCGTGTCCCGCTGTCGCTGGTGGCGCTCCTGGCGCTCCTGGCGGCCTGCACGACCCCGGTCCGGGACGACGCGGCGGACGGCGTCGGGCCGATCACGTTCGTGGACGGCCGCGACACCACCGCGGACCGGCAGGTGCACGAGCTGGTCGACCGCTGGAACGAGCGGGCCAGCAGGCGCGAGCAGGTGGAGTTCGTGGAGATGCCGACGTCCACCGACGCGCACCGGGCCCAGCTGACCGCGCGGTCGCAGGACCTGAAGGGCGTGCGCGGCAGCCCGGAGTGCTACGACGTGATGGCCGTGGACACGGTGTGGACGGCGCCGTTCGCCGCGGCGGGGCACCTGGAGCCGCTGGACCCGGCCGAGTTCGACGTGGGCCGGATGCTGCCGGAGTCGGTGAACGCGGCGAGGTCGCCGGACGGGGGCGAGCTCTGGGCGATCCCGTGGCGCAGCGACGCCGGGTTGCTCTACTACCGCAAGGACGTGCTCGCGGAGGAACGGGTGGACCCGCCGACCTCGTGGCAGGAGCTGCGGCGGCAGGCGAGCGAGATCGCGCCGCACCACGACCTGGACGGCTTCGTCGGCCAGTTCGGGCGCTACGAGGGCCTGGTCGTGAACATGGCCGAGGCGGTCTGGGCGCACGGCGGCGACCTGGAGCGCCTGGACGCCGCCGAGACGAAGGCGGGCGTGCGTGCCGTCGCCGACGGCTTCGCGCAGGGCTGGATCCCGCGCGAAGCCCGCGACTACGACGAGCTGGCCTCGCTGGAGGCGTTCCAGTCCGGTCGGGCGCTGTTCATGCGCAACTGGCCGTTCGCCGGGCCGGTGCTGGACGGCGACGAGTCGGAGGTGCGCGACAAGTGGGGCAAGGTGGCGCTGCCGTGGCCCAGCGCGCTGGGCGGGTGGAACCTGGCCGTGTCGCGGTGCTCGGCGAACCAGAAGACCGCCCGCGAGTTCATCAAGTTCATCACCCGCGACGACAACCAGCGGCGCATGAGCAGGCTCGCCGGGTGGGCGCCCACCTCCCGCGCGCTGTACGAGGAGCCGGACCTGGTGCCGCGCGAGCTGCGGGACAGCCTGCTCGGCGCCCGGATCCGACGCCCGTCGCCGCACTACGACGAGCTGACCGGCGTGATGCAGGAGAGCCTGCACCACGTGCTGGACAACCCGGACTCGGTCGACCAGTCGCTGGACCAGCTCGCGGACGACCTCGCCAGGGCCGCCGAGGGCCGTTAGGCGGCGGCGGCGACGCGCCTGGTGGTCTGCTTCGCGGCGCGGTTCCAGTCGATCCAGCCGCGGATCACCAGGACGGCGAAGACCGTGTAGACGAGCGCGCTGAACCACAGCCCGGACTGGATCTGCAACGGCACGCCGATCGCGTCCACCACCAGCCACACCAGCCAGAACTCGACCAGGCCGAGGCCCTGGAGGGTGAAGGCGAGCACGGTCCCGACGAAGATCGCGGCGTCCGGCCACGGCGCCCACGAGGCGTCCAGCGCGTCCAGCAGCAGCGCGAACGCGACCGTGCCGAGGACGAAGGCCGCCGCCACGGCGAGGCGTTCCCGCGCGGTGCCCTTGCGGACCACCACGCCGAACACCGGGTCGCGCCGGCGCGTCCACGCCCACCAGCCGTAGAGCGTGATCAGCGCGATCACCACCTGGCGCGCGGCCGTGCCACCGAGCTGCGCGGACACGTAGACCACGAACAGCAGCGCGACCGAGACCAGCTGCACGGGCCAGGTCCACAGCGAGCGCTTCTGCGCCAGGTACACCACGACCAGCGCGAAGACCTGGCCGATGAACTCGGCCCAGGACACCTTCTGCCCGAACACCGTGAAGCCCTGCTCCATCAAGACGTGCACCGCGTCCTCCATCCCCGACAGGCGTCCCCGGGGCATGGCAGGCCGACGGCACACGCGCGCCTCCCATCCGGACTTTCACCGTCGGCCCCGGAATTCCACCGGATCAACCGCCCTGGTGGGCGGGTCGCGGGCTGTCACCGCCGGTTCGGATTTCCACCGAGCCCCGGAGCGCGTGTCTCTCATTGCGTCGGAACATCATCTCGCCCGGAACTGTTCCTGGGGTGATCGACGGCACAGTGCGCACGATCCGAGAACGCACCCACTCGTGGTCATCTCGACTTCAGCGCCGGTACACCGGCGGCCGGTAGCTTCCGCCGAATGCGAATCCTGCTCATGGCCGCGGTGGTGCCGCTGCTCATCGCCTCTTCACCCGGGCCGGACGTGGTGGTGCCGGTCGCGCAGACCCGCGCGTTCGTCGACGACGCGTCCGGGCTGCCGGCCAACGCCGACGCCGACGACCCGGCGATCTGGGTGCACCCGCGCTCGGCCCGGCAGAGCGTCGTGCTGGGCACGTTGAAGGAGGGCGGGCTGGCCGCGTTCGACCTGGCCGGTCGGACCGTCGGCACCTACCCGGCGCCGCTGCCGCCGACGCCGGAGGCCAAGCCCGGCCGGTTCAACAACGTCGACGTGCTCGGGCGGGTGCCGGTCGGCGGGCGTTCCCGGGACCTGGCGTTCGTCAGCGACCGCGGCCGGGACCGGATCCGGGTCTACGAGATCGACGGTCGCGGCGCGGCGGCGGGTGCCGCGGTGGTGCGGGACGTGACCGACCCGGGCGCGCGGCCGGTGTTCTCCTCGTCGGAGGAGGAAGTGGACGACCAGCGCACCGCCTACGGCCTGGCGGCCGGGTTCGTCGGCCGCACGCCGGTCGTCGTGACGAACCGGCGCAACGAGACCAGGGTCGCGTTGCTGCGCGTGACGGCGGGCCCGGGCGGTTCGGTCGGCACGGCGGTGGTGGCGGCGCTGGACCTGCCGTCGTCGTTCCCGCTGCCCGACGGCACGACCTGGACGCCGTGCGGCGAGCCGGGTGAGGGCCCCCAGTTGGAGGGCATGGTGGTCGACTCCGAGCACGGCGTGCTGTACGCGGCGCAGGAGGACGTCGGCATCTGGCGCGTGCCGCTGCGGGCGACCGGTTTCGGCACGCCCGCGCTGATCGACAAGGTTCGCTCGTTCGGGGTACCGCAGACCTACGACCCGGAGACCGAGGAGTGCTCCGTCTCCGGCGCCGACCCCGGCTTCGGCGGCCGGCACCTGACCGCCGACGCCGAGGGGCTCACCGTCGGCGACGACTACCTCATCGCGTCCAGCCAGGGCGACTCGCGGTTCGTGGCCTACGAGCGGACCGGCCGCAACTCCTACGTCGGCGAGTTCGTCGTCGGCGCGGGCCGGGGCAACGACTCGGTCGAGCACTCCGACGGCGCGCACCTGGTGACCGCCGACCTCGGGCCCGCCTACCCGGAAGGGCTGCTCGTCGTGCACGACGGCGAGCGCACCCCGACCGCGGGCGACCTGCCGACCACCGGCTTCGCGTACGTGAGCTGGGAGGACGTGCTCGACGAGCTGGACTGACCGAGAACGCCGACAGGCCGCCGCCCGTGCTACCGGGTGGCGGCCTGTCGGCGTTCTCGGGGGTGTCAGCGCCCTTCGGGGCGGGGCGGCATCTGCATGCCGGCGGGCGGGGTCGGCGGGTCCACCGGGCCCTGCCTGGCCGGGCGGGCCGCGGCGGTCACGGGCTCCTGCGCGCGAGCCGTCGCCGAGTCCTCCGCGCGACGCGGGGCGGGCGTGATGTGCGCCGACTCCTCCTGGATGCGGTTGAGCCAGCCCTCCCAGCGCTGCTGCATCGGGCGGATCAGGCCGCCGCCGACGCCGATCACGATCACGCCGCCGACCGTGGCCAGCACCGTGATGAGGACCGGCATGGTGACCGCGACGGCGATGCCGAGCTGGTTGAGCGCGGCGATGACACCGAGCGCGACGATGAAGCCGTACGTGATGTTGCCCAGGATCCGCGCGTACGGGCGGCCGCCCAGCGCGCCGGTCACCAGGCCCTTGAGGGCCTTGCCGATCGCGGCGGCGACGAGCACCAGGACGATGGCCACCACGATGCGCGGCAGGTACGCGATGACGTCGTTGAGGAGGGCGCTCACCGCGTTGCCGGTGCCGAACACGCCGAACGCGAGCTGCAGGGCGATCAGCAGCACGAAGTAGTAGACCAGCTTGACGATCAGGTTGGAGGCGTCGATCGGGGACTTCGACATCGCGCCGCCGAGGCCGGACCGCTCCACGAGCCGGTCGAAGCCGACCCGCTTGAGCAGGAACCCGACCGCCTTGGACAGCGCCTTGGCGATCAGCCACCCGATGAACAGCACGACCAGGAAGCCGAGGAGTTTCGGCACGAACGTGGCCACCATCGTCCACGCCTGCCCGAGTCCTTCGGTGATCTGGGTACCCACGACGACCCTCCTTCGCTTTCGCTTGTGGTCGAGATCGTTTCTCAGCCCGCATCACCCGGCAACCTGAAGTGGTGGCACGAAAGGGTGACTGACGTGGCGGTTCTCGCGTCGGCAGTCCAGAGTGGAATCACCGGTGGGGACCGGGGAGAGGGAAACGCCCGGCGCGGAGGTTCTCGCGCCGGGCGTTTTCGCGTCTCGTGCTCGCCTGGGTGGCGGTCTCGATTCAGAACAGGGCGGACAGGCCGCGGCCGGCGAGGTAGGCCTGCACGTGCGCCGCCGAGGTCGCCTGGTTCACGTCCGGCCGCGGGTCGCCGGGGCAGTTGGAGCTGCTCGGCGGCAGCACGCCGTCGATGAGGTACCGGTTGACGGCCCGGTCCACGCACGCGTTGCCGCTGCCGTAGACGCCGTGCTTGCCCTCGTCCCGCACGGTGACCAGGTTGTGCCCGAGGCGTTCCGCCATGGCCGGTCCGCTCTCGTACTGGGTCTGGGTGTCGCCCTCCGCCTGCACGATCACCCCGACGGGGTAACCCTCGCGCTTGAGCGTCACGGGGGGCTCCGGCGGCGTGAAGCTGCGGAAGGCGCAGGTGGTCGGCGCCGCGCGCAGGACGCCGAAGCCGTACGGGTAGCGGTCGCGGAAGACCCTCATGTCCTCGTAGTACGTCTCGAGGTCGGTCGGCCAGTCGACCTCGCACGTCACCGTGTGGAACACGCCGGAGACCAGCTCCTCGCGCGCCTCGCCGGCCATCAGCGCGCCGGACTCGGACGACGAGCCCGCCTTGAGCCCGGCCACCAGCACGGCGAGCTCGGACCACAGTGGACGGTAGCGCGCGCCGACGCCGACGGCCGCGTCGAAGCGGGTGCGGTCCTGCTCGCCGACCGGGGCTTGGGCGAGGGTCGTCGCGACCGCCTCGACGGTGCCCACCACCTCTTCGGCGGTCGCGCCGAGGGCGAACCGGGCGTGGTGCTCGGCGACCCAGGCCGACCACGCCTCGACGTTGCGCCGGTACGCCACCGCCTGCGCCCGGAACTGCTCGCGCCAGACCCACTCCGGGTGCACGGCCGAGTCCAGCACGCTGCGGTCCAGGCGCGCCGGGAACAGCGTGCCGTACACCGCGCCCAGGTAGGTGCCGTAGGAGTAGCCCAGGTAGTTGATCTTCTCCTCGCGCAGCACGGCCCGCACCACGTCGAGGTCGCGCGCGGTGTTGGCGGTGTTGACGAACGGCCGGATGCCGCCGGCGGAGCGGTGGCAGGCGTCCTCGGCGGCCTGCGCCTCGGCGGCCCACTTCGGGAACTCGGAATCAGCCGGTCGGGTGTCGATGGTGGCCAGTTCCGGGACCGTGCGGCAGTTCAGCGCGGTCGACCCGCCGACGCCGCGCGGGTCGAACCCGATCAGGTCGTACACCTTCGCCAGCTCGCTGCCGGCCAGGAACGACGGCATGCCCAGGCCCGAGCCGCCCGGACCGCCCGGGTTGAGCACGAGGACGCCGCGCCTGCGAGCGGGCTCCAGGGCCTTCTTGCGGCTGATGACCAGCGATATCCGCTCGGCGCCCGGTCGTGCGTAGTCCAGCGGCAGCACCAGTTCGGCGCACTCCAGCTGCTGCTTGCAGGCCGACCAGGTGAGCTGCTGGGCGTGGAACTCGGCCAGCGGATCGCCGCGCTCCGTTCCGAACGACGGCACGACCGCCGTCGCCAGCACGGCGGCGACCACCAGGCCGACTGACATGTACCTGCGCACGAGACCCTCCCAGGCGAGCCGGTCAGAACGCCACCGACGGTAAGGGGATCGGCGCGGAGCGTCAGGGCGTGTCACTCGTTGGTGGCGTTGTGCGCACCCGTGCGATCGTGAGGGGTATGACCAGCTCAACCTCGTTGTCGCGGGCCACCTTGCGAACGCTGCAACGGGCGTCGGGCGACCTGGCCGCGGCGAGCGTGGCCGAGATGGAGGAGCGCCTGCCCTGGTTCCGGCGGATGCCCGCCGACCAGCGGGCGGGCGTGCTGCTGCTGATCCAGAACGGGGTCGCCGGGTTCGTGTCCTGGCTGCACGACCCGCAGCAGGCGATCCGGCTGACCGCCGAGGCGTTCCGCTCCGCGCCCAAGGACATCTCGCGGTGGGTGAGCCTGCGGCAGACCGTGGAGCTGGTGCGGATCGCGCTGGGGCTGTTCGAGGAGCTGCTGCCCAAGCTGGCCGAGAACGAGGCCGAGCGCGCGTTGCTCACCGAGGGCGTGCTGCGGTACGGGCGGGAGATCGCGTTCTCCGCGGCCACGTCGTACGCGGCGGCGGCCGAGGCGCGCGGCGCGTGGGACGCCCGGCTGGAGGCGCTGGTCGTGGACGGCATCGTGCGTGGCGACGCGGAGGAGTCGTTGCTGTCGCGGGCCACCGCGCTCGGCTGGGACCCGGCCGCCGAGGCGACCGTGCTGGTGGGCAACCCGCCGTCGGACGACCCGCCGGCGGTGGTGTTCGAGGTGCGCAGCCGGGCGGCCCGGGTCGGGCGGCCGGTGCTGCTGAGCGTGCAGGGCTCGCGGCTGGTCGTGGTGGTCGGCGGCGAGACGGAGCGCAGCGAGTCGCTGGTGCGGATGTCGGAGGCGTTCGGGCCGGGCCCGGTGGTGGCCGGCCCGACCGTGACGAGCCTGGCCGACGCCCACCGCAGCGCGGGCGACGCGCTGTCCGGGCTGCGGGCCGTCGTGGGGTGGCCCGCCGCGCCACGGCCGGTGCGGTCGCTCGACCTGCTGCCGGAGCGGGCGCTGGCGGGCGACCCGGAGGCCGAGTGGCAGCTGGTCGACCGGGTGGCCAGGCCGCTGGAGGAGGCGAGCGGCTCGCTGCTGGAGACCGTGGACGCGTTCCTCGAGGTGGGCGGCGTGCTGGAGGCGTGCGCGCGGAAGCTGTTCGTGCACCCGAACACGGTCCGCTACCGGCTCAAGCGGGCCACCGAGCTGACCGGGCGCAACGCGAACGACCCCCGTGACGCCCTGGTGCTGCGGGTCGCGCTCGCCGTGGGACGACTGGCCCGTGCCCGCGGTCTTTGGTGACCCGTGCGGACGACCCCCGTCCGAGTGTGACGGACGACGCATCTGGCGTTTGGGCCGGGATCGACAACACGCGACGTCGTTCTACGTTCATCTACGAGTCACATTTGTAGAGACCCTACAAGCCACGGTCTCCGGTTTCGTCAGTGGCGACATCACCGGAAAGCGCCCCGAGCGTGTTCAGTGAGCGGGTGATCGCGCTCCTCGCCCCCGGACAGGGGTCCCAGACACCCGGCATGCTCGCACCCTGGCTCGAGGTCGAGGGTGCCGCCGAGCGCGTTGCCGCGTGGTCCGAGGCAACCGGTCTGGACCTGGCCCGGCTGGGCACCACGGCGGACGCGGACGAGATCAAGGACACCGCCGTCACCCAGCCGCTGGTGGTCGCGCTCGCCCTGCTGGCCTACGAGGAGCTGCGCCGCCGGGTCGAACTGCCCGCCGACACCATCGTCGGCGGCCACTCGGTCGGCGAGCTGGCCGCCGCCGCCATCGCGGGCGTGCTGAGCACCGACGACGCCGTGGCGCTCGCCGCGGTGCGCGGCGCCGAGATGGCCGCCGCCTGCGCGTTGACGCCGACCGGCATGGCCGCGGTGCTCGGTGGCGAGGAGGACGAGGTGCTGGCCCGGCTCGACGAGCTCGGCCTGGTCGGCGCGAACCGCAACGGCGCGGGCCAGATCGTGGCCGCGGGCCCGCTGGACGCGCTGGCCGCGCTCGTGGAGCAGCCGCCCGGCCGGGCGAAGATCCGCACGCTGAAGGTCGCGGGCGCGTTCCACACCCGGTTCATGGCGCCCGCCGAGGAGGCGTTGCGCGCCCGTGCCGCCGGGATCGTGGTGAAGGACGCCGCGCTGCCGCTGCTGTCCAACGCCGACGGCGCGGTCGTGTCCGCCGGCGACGAGGTGCTGAGCCGACTGATCTCCCAGGTGACCCGCCCCGTGCGGTGGGACGCCTGCCAGGCAACCCTGGCCGGGCACGGCGTGACCGCGGTGGTCGAACTGCCGCCCGCGGGCGCGCTGACCGGCCTGGCCAAGCGCGAACTGAAGGGCACACCCACCTTGGGCCTCAAGACCCCCGACCAGCTCGACCAGGTCGTCGAGATGATCACGGCGACACCGTCGGAGGTGGCCGAGTGACCACCTTCTCCATGCCGACCGGCTCGGTCGGCACCCGCATCCTGGGCCTGGGCAGCTACCAGCCCGAGACCATCGTCAGCAACCACGACCTGAGCCTGCGGATGGACACCTCGGACGAGTGGATCCGCGACCGGGTCGGCATCGCCAACCGCCGCGTGGCCAAGCCGGACGAGCTGCTGGTCGACATGGCGGTCGAGGCGGGCGTCAAGGCCGTGGCCGACGCCGGGTTGACGCCGTCGGACATCGGCGCGGTCATCGTGGCCACCTGCACCATGCCGTCCCAGATCCCCAACGCGGCGGCGCAGGTCGCCGACCGGATCGGGATCGCGGGCGCGCCCGCGTTCGACCTGAACGCCGCGTGCGCGGGCTTCTGCTACGCCCTGGGCACCGCGTCGGACCTGGTCCGGGCGGGCACGGCGAAGCACGTGCTGGTCATCGGCGCGGAGAAGCTGACCGACTGGGTCGACCCCGGCGACCGGTCCACCGCGATCATCTTCGCCGACGGCGCGGGCGCGGCGGTCGTGGGTCCGTCCGAGGACCCGGCCATCGGCCCGGTGTCGTGGGGCAGCGCGGGCGACCTCGTCGACATGATCCACATCAAGGACCGGGCGTCGTTCATCTTCCAGGAGGGCCAGTCGGTCTTCCGCTGGGCGACCACGCAGATCGCGCCGATCGCGCTCAAGGCGATCGAGCTGGCCGGCCTGCAGGTGTCCGATGTGGACGTCTTCGTGCCGCACCAGGCGAACCTGCGCATCGTCGAGGCCATCGCGAAGCGGTTGCACGCCAAGGGTGCGCGTGAAGACCTCGTGATCGCGCGTGACATCGTGGACTCCGGCAACACCTCGTCCGCTTCGATCCCCCTCGCGCTGGACCACATGCGCGCGGCGGGAGAGGTGCGCAGCGGTGACGTGGCGCTGCTCGTCGGCTTCGGAGCGGGCCTGTCCTACGCGGGACAGGTCGTCCGGCTGCCGTGACCGCAAATCGAGACTCCGGTGGGACCAACCAGCCGGCGAAGCACGAAGGAAGGGATTTTCAGTGAGCAACGAGGACATCCAGAAGGGGCTCGCCGAGATCGTCGAGGAGGTCGCCGGTGTCGAGGCGGCCGACGTGACGGCTGACAAGTCCTTTGTGGACGACCTGGACATCGACTCGCTGTCCATGGTGGAGATCGCCGTGCAGGCCGAGGACAAGTTCGGCGTGAAGATCCCGGACGACGAGCTGGCCAACCTCAAGACCGTGGGCGATGCGGTCAACTACATCGCCAGCAACGCATGACCAGTAGCAACGACGTCGTCGTCACCGGGCTGGGTGCCACCACCCCGCTCGGTGGCGATGTCGCCTCCACCTGGGATGCGCTCCTGGCCGGCCGCAGCGGTGTGAAGCCGCTGATCGGTGGCTTCGCGGAGCGGTTCGAGCTGCCCGTGCGGATCGCCGCGCAGCTCGCGGTCGAGCCGACCGAGGTGCTGCCGCGCGTCGAGGCGCGCCGGCTGGACCGCTGCGAGCAGGTCGCGGTGGTCGCCGCCCGCCAGGCGTGGGCGGACTCGGGGCTCGGCGAGGACGAGGTCGACCTGGAGCGGCTGGGTGTCGTGATCGGCACCGGCATCGGCGGCGCGATGACGCTGCTGGACCAGGACGACCTGATCGAGGCGTCCGGCCTGCGCAAGGTCTCGCCGCTGACCGTGCCGATGCTCATGCCCAACGGCCCGGCCGCGCACGTCGGCCTCGCCCTCAAGGCGCGCGCGGGCGTGCACGCGCCGGTGTCGGCCTGCGCGTCCGGCGCCGAGGCGCTGGCCTGGGCGTGGCGGATGCTCAAGACCGGCGAGGCGGACGTGGTCGTGGCCGGTGGCGCGGAGGCGTGCATCACCACCATCACCATGGCGGGCTTCATCCAGGCCCGGACCATGAGCACCCGCAACGACGACCCGGAACGCGCGTCGCGCCCGTTCGACGTCAACCGGGACGGGTTCGTGCTCGGCGAGGGCGCCGGGATCATGGTGCTGGAGCGCGAGGACTTCGCCCGCGCCCGCGGCGCCCGGATCTACGGCAAGCTCGCGGGCATCGGCACCACCTCCGACGGCTACCACATCACCGCGGCCGACCCGGAGGGCATCGGTCAGTCCCGGGCCATCACGAAGGCGCTCCGCTCCGCGGACGTCGACCCGGCCGACGTCGGCCACGTCAACTGCCACGCGACGTCCACCCCGGTGGGCGACGTGATCGAGCCGCAGGCCGTGCGCCGCGCGATCGGCGACCACCCGGTGCTGACCGCGCCCAAGGGCAACCACGGCCACCTGCTCGGCGCCTCGGGCGCGGTGGAGGCGATCACCACGCTGCTGTCGGTCCGCGACGGCATCGTGCCGCCGACGCTGAACCTGGACGACCAGGACCCGAGGGTGCAGCTGGAGGTCGTGACCGGCGAGCCGCGCAAGATCGAGCTGAGCGCCGCGGTGAACAACTCGTTCGGGTTCGGCGGGCACAACGTGTCGCTCGTCTTCACCCAGGCCTGATCCGTCCCACGAGGAGCTCCGCGATGACTGCCCTTGCGTCCAGGCCGGTGGACCCGGTCGCGGACGGCGACGCCGACCCGCGCGATCCGGAGGTCCGGCTCGCGCAACTGCTCGACCCGGGGTCCGTCGCACCGCTGCGGCCCCGCGACGGCAGCGGCATGTTCGCCGTGCGCGGCCGGATCAACGGCGCGAAGGTGGTCGCGTACTGCAGCGACGCCACGCGGATGGGTGGCGCGCTCGGTTCCGAGGGGTGCCGGCACATCGTCGAGGCGATCGACGTCGCGGTGCGCGAGCGCACACCGGTGATCGGCGTCTGGCACTCCGGCGGCGCGCGGCTGCCGGAGGGCGTGGAGTCGTTGGACGGCATGGGCCAGATGTTCGCCGCGATGATCCGGGCGTCCGGCCGGGTGCCGCAGATCTCCGTGGTGGTCGGCCCGGCGGCGGGCGGTGGGGCGTACGGCCCGGCGCTGACCGACGTGGTGATCATGGCTCCGGCCGGCAAGGTCTTCGTGACCGGGCCGGACGTGGTCCGCTCGGTGACCGGCGAGCAGATCGACATGGACGGTCTCGGCGGCGCGGAGGCGCACGGGCGCAAGTCCGGTGTCGTGCACGTGATCGCGGACGACGAGCCGGACGCCTACGAGCGGGCGCGGCGGATCACCGGGCTGTTCGCCCAGCCCGGCGTGTTCGACCTGCACTCGGTCCCGGACGGCGACGACCTGCGGGCGTTGCTGCCGGAGCAGCCGCAGCGGGCCTACGACGTCAAGCCGCTGGTGCGGGCGATCCTGGACGACGACTCGTTCGAGGAGTTGCAGGCCAAGTGGGCGCCGAACGTCGTGGTCGGCCTCGGTCGGCTCGGCGGGCGCACGGTCGGCGTGATCGCGAACAACCCGATCCGCAAGGGCGGGTGCCTCGACTCGCTGTCGGCGGAGAAGGCGGCGCGGTTCGTGCGGATGTGCGACGCGTTCGGCGTGCCGCTGCTGGTGCTGGTGGACGTGCCGGGGTACTTGCCGGGCGTCGGCCAGGAGTGGGACGGCGTGGTGCGGCGCGGCGCGAAGCTGCTGCACGCGTTCGGCGAGGCGGTCGTGCCGCGGGTGACGTTGGTGACGCGCAAGTCGTACGGCGGCGCGTACATCGCGATGAACTCGCGGTCGCTCGGCGCGACGGCGGTGTTCGCGTGGCCGATCGCCGAGGTGGCCGTGATGGGCGCCAAGGCCGCGGTCGGCATCCTGCACCGCAAGAAGCTGGCCGCCGTGCCGGACGAGGAGCGCGAGGCGTTGCACGCGCGGCTCGTCGAGGAGCACGAGCGGATCGCGGGCGGCGTGGACCGGGCGATCGCGATCGGCGTGGTGGACGAGGTCGTCGAGCCGACCAGGACGCGGCGCAAGTTGGCGCAGGCCCTCGCGGCGGCGCCGGCGGGCCGGGGCGCGCACGGCAACATCCCGCTGTAGGGGGTGCCGGCGTTCGGTGGGGTCGCCGCAGTCGGGGGGCGACCCCACTGCCGCGTGTTCCGAACGTCCGGCTCGGGGGTCCTGAACGCAGGGACACGCGTGGTCAGCAGGCGGTGAACTGGGAGGTCGAGCCCTCGGTCCCGAGGTCGACCCGGAACGCGCCCCGTTCCTCCTGCAAGGGGTAGACGACGCGCCAGTGGATGCAGTCGGCCTGGAGCTCGGCCGGCGCCTTGACCACGTCCTGGGTGCTGGTGAACGTCATCAGCACCCGCAGCCTGCTCTGCGAGACCGACTCGATCCGGTGCACCAGGATCGACCCGTCCCGCGAGCTCTCGTAGTCCGACAGCCACCGCGACTTCGGCGTCTGGCCGACCCGGTGCGCGGTCACGGTCTTGGCCCACTGCTCGTAGTCGTGGCCGTTGATCGCGTCGAAGAACTGCTGGAGCACCTCGCGCACGCGCTGGCCGTCGGGGTGCTGCGCCGCGTCGACGCTCAGCTGCACGACCCCGCTGCCCGGCTGCGCGCTGCGGGGCACCGAACCGGACTGCCCCGAACCGGGCGCCGCGACCTGGTCGCCCTGGGGCACGGTGGGCCGCTGGTAGGCCTCACGCGCCAGCACGCCGACGCCCGCGGTCGTGGCGGCGATCAGGAGCACGGCGGGCAGCAGCAGGCGTGCGGACACCCTTGGAGGGTGCCACAGCACCCGCACGTGCCGGTAACCACCCGGACGGCCCAGCGGATGACCCGCACAATGCGGTTTGAACGCCCGGACACCACTACCCACAATGACCATCAACCGGTCGAATCCGCACTTTCCCGCAATATAGGGACGACACCGTCCCGAATAGCCGGAACAGAACCCGACCGGCTCTTGCGACACGCTCCGTGACCGATCCCGCAATTCAGCGGAGAAGCCTCGAAACCGCAGGTGAGCACCGTCGAACGCGAAGAACGATCGCGTTTCGTTTAGTCTCCTCCGGTAGGAGGTTTCCGCACTCTCGTGAGGCTAAACATCGCGATCGGGTGACTTCTGAGCACCTATACCCACCTGCAGTGCGAAACCGAGCCCTACTCATTCGCACGAACGGACGTCAACACCCCCCGAAATGGTGGATTGGCTTGTCCGCCACCGGCGTGCGGGAATATCCCGGTCCCGCAAATCGCAAGGAGGCGAATCCCCGTGGACCTCCGCTATGAGGCCTACTGCTTCGCGGACCGTCTGTTCTACGACGTGCAAAGCCACGCGGAAACCGCCGAAGACGATTTTTCGCAAGTGCTCCCCGCGTTGCCGGAAGGGTGGACGCAGGGTGACCGCAACATCTGGCGGCACGTGCACCCCGAAGGCGTCGCACTGCCCAAGCAGGGCTGGAAGGTGCACGTCTCGGCCACCGTGCTCAACGCGGGCGAAGTGCTGCTGAAGTCCTACGAGTACCTCATCGCGCGCCGCATCCCCTTCAAATACCTGCGCACCCGGTCGATCGTGCTGGCCCGCAACTCGAAGTACGCGCCGCGCGAGGGCAGCGGCAAGCTCATCACCATCTACCCGGCCGACGAAGCGGAACTGGAGTCGACGCTCCTCGAGTTGTCCGAGATCCTCGACGGCCAGGCGGGCGCGTACATCCTCAGCGACCTCCGCTACGGCGCCGGCCCGTTGTTCGTCCGCTACGGCGGGTTCGTCGAGCAGTGGCTGGAGCGGGACGGCAAGCGCGTGCTGGCCATCGAGGGCCCCGACGGCGCGCTCGTGCCCGACCAGCGCAAGGCGACGTTCTGGCTGCCGGACTGGGTGAAGCTGCCCGCGTGCCTGGAGGAGCACCTGGCCGTGCGCCGGTCCGGTGACGCCGACGCGTTCCCGTACCGGGTGGTCCAGTCGCTGCACTTCTCCAACGGCGGCGGTGTGTACGAGGCCGTCCGCAAGGCCGACGAGACCCAGGTCGTGCTCAAGGAAGCCAGGCCGCACGCCGGGCTGGACCGCGAGAACGTCGACGCGGTGGCCCGGCTGCGCCGGGAGCACGCGATGCTGACCAGGGTCGCCGGGGTGCCCGGCGTGCCCGAGGTCTACGAGCACTTCACCGCCTGGGAGCACGAGTTCGTGGCCATGGCCCGGGTGCCGGGTGTCCCGCTCGGCCAGTGGCTGGGCCACAACTACCCGCTCACGCACCACGAGGTCACCGACGAGGCGATCACCGCCTACGCCGAGCGCGCCCTCAAGCTGGTCGCCGACATCGAGCGGATCGTGGCCGCGGTGCACGAGCGCGGTGTCGTGTTCAGCGACCTGCACCCGCTCAACGTGCTGGTGGACGACGACGACTCGGTGTCGCTGATCGACTTCGAGCTGGCGTTCGGCATCGAGGAGAACGGCAGGCCGACGCTCGGCGCGCCGGGCTTCCAGGCGCCGCCGGACCGCACCGGCTTCGAGATCGACGAGCACGCGCTCGCCGCGCTGCGGCTCTACGTCTTCCTGCCGCTCAACGCCGTGATCGAACTGGCGCCGGTGAAGCTGCGCTCGCACGTCGACTTCGTCCAGCGCCGGTTCGGCCTGCCCGACGAGTACTGCGCGAAGATCCTGGCCCACCTGACGCCGCGCGGCGACACGCCGACCGTCGCCGCCGCCAACGCGCTGGAGGTGCCCGAACCCGACTGGCAGGTGGTGCGCAAGTCGATCGCCGCGGGCATCCTGGCCAGCGCCACGCCCCAGCGCACCGACCGGCTGTTCCCCGGCGACGTCGAGCAGTTCGAGGTCGGCGGCGCGGGGTTCGGCTACGGCGCGGCCGGCGTGCTGCACGCGTTGGACGTGACCGGCATGGGCCGCTACCCCGAGCACGAGCAGTGGCTGCTGGACGCGGTGCGCCGCGAGCCGCCGAAGGAGCCCGGCTTCTTCACCGGTGCGCACGGCATCGCGCACGTGCTGGAGAACTTCGGCCACCACGACCTGGCCGGGGAACTGGTCGCCTCCTACGCGCAGATGGTGCCCGACACCCGCGACCACGGCCTCAGCGCCGGTCTCGCCGGCATCGGCCTGAACCTCCTGCACTTCGCGGGCACGCGGGACGACGAGTCCTACGCGACCCAGGCTCTCGCGCTGGGCGAACGGCTCGACACCGCGCTCGCGAACGCCGAGCCGCCCGGCCCGAAGGCACGTGCGGGCTTCGAGCACGGCTGGTCCGGCCCGGCGCTGCTGTTCCTCCGGCTGTTCCAGCACACCGACGACCGCCGCTGGCTCGACCTCGGCGTGCGGGCGCTGGAACGGGACCTGGCCGAGACGATGACCGCGCTGGACGGCTCGACGCAGGTCCGCGACGGCAACTTCCGCACCCTGCCGTACGTCGGCGTGGGCAGCGCGGGCATCGCGCTGGTGCTCAACGAGTTCCGCCTCGCCGCGCCCGACCTCCCGGTCGTCGAACGCCTGCCGGAGCTGGTCGGCGGCACGACCGGCGAGTTCGTGATCCAGCCGGCGCTGATGCTCGGCCGGGCCGGCCTGCTGGCCACCCTGGCCCACGCGAACGGACCGCGGACCGCGATCGACCGGCACCTCGCCGCCCTGTCCTGGCACGCCGTGCCGTACCAGGAGGGCCTGGCGTTCCCCGGCATCCAGTTGCGGCGGCTCTCGATGGACCTCGACACCGGCGGCGCGGGCGTGCTGCTCGCCCTCGGCGCCACCTTGGACGGCACACCCGTGCTGCCGTTCCTCACAGCCCCGGCCCTCTCGGACCGGTCGCAGTAACCCTTTTCGATCCCCCGAAACACTAGGAGCGACAATGGACTTCATCCTCGACATGCAGGACCTCGAGACCCCCGAGGCCCAGTCGAACGCGATGGCCAGCGGCGGCAGCAGCGGCGGTGGCGGCGGCAGCACCACGGCGTCCAACGCCTCCCTGCTGCTCCCCTGCAGCCACTCCACCGTCAGCCTGGTCCTCTGCTGACCTCCCGCCACGCGGGTCCGGGTGAGCGGCGCAGTCGAAGTGCGCCGCTCACCCGGCTTTTTCCACCGCGAGATCGCCTCGCGAGGTCATGATGCGCCCAACCGCGGCAATCGCCTAGGAGTCCCAGATCGTGGTGCTGTCCGCCGTCGTCCGTCGCGATCTCCGGTGGCTGCTGCTGGCGCTGAACGCGCTGCCCGCCACCGTCGCCGGGCTGCTCCTGCCCACCGCGCTGGCCTCGGCCGTCGACATGGCGCTGGGCGGTCGGCTGGACAGCGGCACGGTGTGGTGGCTGGTCGGGCTCGCCGGCGTGGAGGTGCTCGGCGACGCGATCGGCGTGGTGCTGGCCGCGGCGATCACCGCGCGCGGCGCGGCCTGGCTGCGCCACCGCCTGACCGCCCACCTGCTCGCGCTGGGCCACCCGGCCCGCTTCGAGCCCGGTGACGCGGTGAGCAGGCTGACCGGCGACAGCGCGATCGCGGGCGGTGTCTCCGTGCTCGCGGTCAACCTGGGCATCTCGGTGGTCACCGCCGCCGGCGCGATCACCGCGTTGGCGCTGCTGGACTGGCGGCTCGCGCTGGTGTTCCTGCTCAGCGTGCCCCTGGCGGCCCTGCTGGTCCGCTCCCACCTCCGCCTCACGGCGGCCGACGTCGCGACTTATCAAGAGGTGTCAGGCGAGTTGTCCGCACGACTGGTGGACGCCGTCGGCGGCCTGCGCACGATCGCCGCCTCCGGCCGCGCCGACCAGGAAGCCGACCGCGTCCTGCGCCCGCTCCCCCGGCTGACCGCCGCCGGCGTCGGCATGTGGAGCACCCAGGCGCGGATGATCTGGCGGGCCGGCCTCCTGCTGCCCGCCGTGGAGCTGGCCGTCCTGACCGCCGCCGGCTTCGGCGTGGTCGCGGGCCGGCTGAGCGTCGGCGACGTCCTGGCCGCACTCGGCTACGTCGCACTGGGCATGACCGTCGTCGGCCAAACCGCCCTGCTCACCGCCCTCCAGCGGGCCAGGGCATCCGCCCGACGACTGGAGGAAGTCCTCTCCACCCCCGTGCCGCCCCACTCGCCACCAAGCCCGACCACGACCGGCGAAGTGGTGCTGACCGGCGTGAACGTCCCGGGCGCGCTGCACGACGTCGACCTGACCGTGCCCCCCGGGACCTTCGTCGCCGTGGTGGGCCGGTCCGGCTCGGGCAAGTCCGCGCTGGCGGCGGTGATCGGCGGCCTGACCCAGCCGTCGACCGGGAAGGTCCGGCGAGGCGGATCCGTCGGCTACGCCTTCGAACGCCCCGCGCTGGTCGGCGCCACCGTCGCCGACGCCGTCCGCTACGGCACCTCGCTGACCCGGGCCGACGTGGAAGCGGCCTGCCGCGCCGCCCAGGTCCACGACGTCGTGGTGCGCCTGCCCGAGGGTTACGACACCCCGATGGCCACCGCGCCGATGTCCGGCGGCGAGGCGCAACGGCTCGGCCTGGCCAGGGCGTTCGTGCGCGACCCGGCCGTCCTCGTGCTCGACGACGCCACGGCCAGCCTCGACATGGTCACCGAGTCCACTGTGGAGCGCGCGGTCGAGTCGGCCCTGCCCGGCCGGACGCGGGTGGTCGTGACCCACCGCGCCGCCACCGCCCGCCGTGCGGACACCGTCGTCTGGCTGGACGACGGCCGGGTGCGCGCGGTGGGACCGCACGCCGAACTGTGGGACGACGACGAGTACCGGGCGGTGTTCGGCTGATGACCTACCTGCGGGCGTTGCGCGAACAACGGCGCGGCATCGTGGTGCTCCTCGGCTGGTCGGTGCTCGAAGGCGTGCCCGCCCTGCTCTCCGGCCGCCTGGTCGGCCTGGCCGTGGACCGCGGCTTCGCCGCCGGCCGCCCGTGGATCGGCGTCGGCTGGCTGCTGCTCTTCGCCGCGGTGGCGGTGCTCGGCGGCTTCGGCCTGCGCCAGGTCTTCATGCGCTTGGGCGCGGTCGTCGAGCCACTGCGCGACGCCCTGGTGCGCCAAGTGGTGCGCGGCGTCCTGCACGCGGGCTCGCAAACCCGCCAACCGGACGCCAGCGCCGTCGCCCGGATCACCCGGCACGTCGAAGTGGTCCGCGACGCCACCGCCGGCGTCCTGGTCCAGGCCCGCGCCCTCCTGGTGACCACCGCCGCCGCCCTGATCGGCCTCGCCGCCACGGTCACGTCCCTGGCCTGGCTCGTGATCCTGCCCGTGATCGCCGCCCTGATCCTGTTCACCCTCCTGCTCCCCTCCCTGGCCCGCCGGCAACGCACCCTCGTCCTGGCCGACGAACAAGCCGCCGCCGTCGCCGGCACGGTGTTCCTCGGCATCCGCGACGTCACCGCCCTGACCGGCGCCGACCACGCCCTCCGCGACGTGGCGGAGCAGGTGGACCGCCAGGCCTCCGCCACCGTCCGGATGGCCTTCGCCACCGCGCTGCGCGGCGTCGTGATCGCCTTGGGCGGCTTCGCCCCACTGGTGTTGTTGCTGCTCATGGCCCCAGGAATGGTCCGCGCCGGAACCCTGACGGTCGGCGACGTCCTCGCCGCCGTGGTCTACCTGAGCACCAGCGTCCAGCCCGCACTGCGCCGCCTGGCCGACACGACCAGCACCATCGTGCTGCGGCTCGTGGTGGCGTTGCGCCGGCTGGCCGAGGCCGCACCACCGATCGCCGCGCCGGCCGGCGACGCCATCCCCGAGAGCAACGACCTGGAACTGCACGGCGTGACGTTCGGCTGGAGCCCCACGGCCGAACCCGTCGTCCGCTCCCTGGACCTCGCCCTACCGGAAGGTTCCCACCTGGCCGTGATCGGCCCGAGCGGCATCGGCAAGTCCACCTTGGCCGGCCTGATCACGGGCATGGTGGAACCACAGGAGGGACTCGTGCGCTTCGGCGGCGTCCCCGTGCGCTCCGTCGCCCCCGAAGCGCGCCACGAGCGAATCGCCCTCGTCCCCCAAGAGACCTACCTCTTCACGGGCACCGTCCGCGAGAACCTGGCACTCCTCGCACCAACCGCATCAGACGCCGCCCTGCTGACAGCCGCCGAAGCCGTCGGCGCATCAGCCCTGATCACCAAGCTGGGCGGCCTCTCCGGAACCGTGGGCCACTCCGCCGGCGGCCTCTCCGCCGGAGAAGCCCAACTCCTGGCGTGCGCCCGCGTCTACGCCTCACCTGCCGACGTGGTGATCCTGGACGAGGCAACCTCAGCCCTCGACCCGTCCGCGGAAGCCCGGGTGGAACAGGCCTTCGCCACCCGCCACGGCACCCTGATCGTGATCGCCCACCGCCTCTCCTCGGCCCTGCGGGCAAACCTGGTCCTCCTGATGGACGGCGGCCCACCACTGCTGGGCAGCCACGAGGACCTACTGGCCACCTCTCCCCTCTACCGGGACCTCATGGCCGCCTGGCAACCAACCCCAACCGCCCCCTGACCCACCCACAACGCCCCCACGCGCCAACCTTCTGCACAACGGCCCCGCAACCGCCCCACCAGGGCCGCCACCCATCACCCACCCACAACGGACCCGCAACTCCCCCACCCAGGCCCGATTTGACATGGGTTCGGGTGCTTTAGGCTGGTCGAAGCCGGCAGGCCTGGCGGGACGCTTTTCCCCGCCGGGCCTGCCGGCTTTGGCCTGCCTGGAGTGCCCGTAAGGGCCCCATGTCAAATCGAGCCGGACCTGACCCGAGCAGCCGAACCTGGGCGTGACCATCGAACCGACCGCAACAGATCGGCCGTCATCCAACCCGGTGCAACCAAGTCACCGGCGCGCCATCGCCCGCCCGCCGGAACGGTTCCAGGGCGTCATCCCAGGCCGCGCCCAAGATCTCATCCACCCCGTGCGCGAATGACTCGCCACCTCTACTCCGCGCGGCCAGCGCTCGGAGTTGGTCTTCTGAAACAACTATGTCGCCGTTGGCACTGGTGCGCGCGTGCCACAACCCCAACACGGGCGCGAAGCAGTACCTCACGCCGTCCACTCCCGGACTCGGGTCTTCCGTCACCTCGAACCTGAGCATCGGCCACGCCCTGAGCGCGGACACGAGTCGGGCACCGGTGCCGGCATCACCGGTCCAGTTGCATTCGGCGCGCAACTGACCAGGCGCCGCGGGTTGCGCCGCCCACTTGAGGTCCGCTCGCTCACCGAGGGTGCCCGAGATCGCCCACTCGACGTGCGGACAGACCGCAGACGGCGACGAGTGGACGTAGACCACGCCACTGCTGCTGCCACGGGTGCTCACAGCTGACCTCCGCTACTCGACGAGGGACGTCTTCCCCTACGACCTCTCGAGGATGCGGACGATCTTGCGAATTCCCGACTTGGTCATTCTGCCCGCTACGGCACCAGTCCGCCATAAGAACCATCGCGTTCCTCACCCAGGCGGGTCAGATACAGGACTTTCGACCCTAAATCAGCGACCTCGCGACCCGAGACCGGGCCGCGAGGTCACTTTCCGGGATCAACCGGCCACGCGATGCCGACCGGAAGCCGACCTCAGCGGGACCGACCCGCGATCACACCGCCCACGATCACACCGCCGGCGATCACTCCCCCAACGCCCGCACCGCGGCCACCACGTCGACCAACCCCGTTCCCTTGTCATAGCTGGTCGTGTACGGCCCTACCACCCGATACCCGGCCCCTGCCCCGTACTTGTACGCCGTCGACTTCAACGCCGCCTCGACCTGCCCGGCCGTCGCACCGGGCCTGGCCTGGAACAGCTGCGCCACGATGCCGGTGATGTGCGGCGCCGCCATCGACGTGCCGCTGATCGTGTTGAACGTGCCGACATCCAGCAACCCAGGCCCGTTCTGCGGCTGCAACCCGGTCGCGCAGATCACCAGGTACGGCCGGCACGCCGACGTGATGTCCTCACCGGGCGCGGAGATGTCCGGCCACGTCGACGAGTCCGTCGCCAGCCCGCGCGACGAGTACTCCGACACCGCGCCGTCACGCGTCCCCGTGCCCAGGTCGTGGTACGACGCCACCGACAGCACACCGGGCGTCGGGTCCTGACCGGCCGGGTTGGACAGGTTCGCGCTCCCGTCTCCGCCGTCGTTGCCGTTCGCCCACACCGTCACGACGCCCTCGGCCGCCAGCGCCCGCTGCAACTTGACCGTCGTCGAGTTCGGGTCGAACGCGCCGCCGCCGGACGGTCCGTACGAGTTGTTGACCGCCTTGATCGGCGGGCAGACCGACGCCGGGACACCCGCGCCGCACGGCGCCCGGTGGTTCTCCAGCACCCAGTTCAACGCCGCGTCGGCCCCGATGATGAACAGCACCGCGCCGGTCGAGATCACCACGGCCTTCGCACCCGGCGCCGCGCCGCGCACCACCGTGCCGTCGCTCAACGTCGTGTCACCGCCGACCGCGATCCCGGTGACGTGCGTGCCGTGCCCGCCCACCGACAACAGATCCGTGTCGACCGACGTCGGCACGTCGAGGATGCACCCGGTCCCCGCGCTCGCTTCGTCCAGGCACACGCTCTTCAGGTTGCGCACGATCTTGGTCTGGCTGTTCGCCTGCCGGAACGCCGGGTGCGTCGGGTCCACGCCCGAGTCGATCACCGCGACCGTGACGCCGCTGCCGTCCAACGCCAGCCCGTTCGCGCCGGTCAGGGTCTGCCGCGCCGCCAGCCCGCGGGTCGCCGTGTGCGACGTCGACCCGGTGAACTCGATCGGCCGGTTCGCCTCGACGTACGTCACGCCGACCGCCGACCGCGCGGCCGTGATCTGCGCGGCGGTGCCGCGCGCCGCGACCACGCCGATCCGGTCGAAACCGGTGATCCGGCTGAGCCCGGCCTCCCTCACCGCCCTCTCGGCGGCCGCGAGATCGGCGCCGTGGACGAACACCGTCCCGGCCCGACCACCGGACAGTTCACCACTGGACAGCTGGCTGGCGAGCAACGTCGACACGGGGGCGAGCAGGCCGGCGGAGGCGGACGGAACGACCGCTACCGACAGTGCCAGCGTGCCCGCCGCGAGCAGGGCGGCTTTGCGCATCACGGACAAACCTCCAATGCAGGGTTGAGCAACCCCTTAACGAGTCACACACGTTCAGGTGATGGTCGTCACGCAACGTCATCTCCAGCGATGCGCGCGACCGGCCGTCCCCCCACGGCGCTACCGTGTCCGACCGTGTGGAACGCCGAACGTCAGACCGGGTGGAACGCCGACGCGTGGACCGCCGAGCGGCGCGAGCTCGTGGTGATCCCGTGCGGCTGATCCGACTCGGGACCGAACCCTCCGCGGTGGGCGCCGACGTGCGCGCCGCGTTGAGCACCTGGGGCAACGGCGACGCCGTGCTCGGCGGTGTCGCGCTGCTCGGGGTCCGCCCGCCGGACAGCCCGCGCGACCTGGACGCGGTGATCGTGCTGCCGCGCGGCGTGCTGGTGGTCGTCGGCGTGGACCTGCCGGACCCGGCCATGCGGCTGGAGGCGCCGCTCAACGGGCAGTGGAAGATCGACGGCTGGCCGCTGACCCGCCCGGACGGCGCGACGAGCCCGGCCGCCGAAGCGCTCGCGGCCACCACCGCCGTCGCCCGCCGCATCCAGGACATGCGCGGCGAACCGCTGCCGGTCACCACCGTGGTGGCCGTCGGCCCGTACGTGGGCCAGGTCGTGCAGTCGACCGTCGACCTGAACCGCGGCGTGCGCGTCCTGCACCCGAAGCCGACCACGCTGCTCGCCGCCGCGCGCGAGCTGGCCACCAGCGACCGGCCGTGCTCGGCCGAGCACGCCGCCAAGCTGGTCGCCGTCCTGGCGCCGACCGGGGCGCCGCCCACCCGCCAGCACCTGATCGCCGAGGGCTTCTCCGACGCCGCGGCCGACCTGGCGTCCGCCAGCACGATGCTGCTGCCGAAGGTTACGCCCCCGCCGGCCCGCCGCAAGGCGCTGCCCTACGCGGCCGGCGCGGTCGTCGCCGTGCTGCTGGTCATCGCCTTGATCGTCTCGCTGTCGTCGGGCGACACGGCGGACAGCTCGACGACCACCACGCCGACGCCGCAGCCGACCACGGTCGTGGTGGACGGCCGGAACTTCTCACCGCGCGGCGCGGACCGGACCGACGACTGCGCCTCGCACGCGTTCGGCGACGTCCGGGGGTGGCTGACCGGGCACCTGTGCATGCAGCTGCGGCGTGCCCAGTACGAGACCACAGTGGACGGCCGCAAGGTCGGCGTCGCGATCGCCGAGCTGAGCCTGCCCGACGCGACCCGGGCGACCGAGCTGCACGCGGTCGCGTCGACGGCGGGCTCGGGCGGCATCACCACCCTCGTCAAGGAGGGCAAGGGCTGGCCGGGCGGTCCGGAGACGTTCGACCGCTCGGCGATCCGCGTGTCGGCGAAGGGCGCGCAGCTGCGCATCACGCAGGCGGTGTGGACCGAGGGCGGGCAGGACCCGGCCGACCCGAAGCTGGCCGAGATCGCCGATCAAGCCCTGCGGCTGCCCGCCTCACAGGGGTGAGCGGTCGCCGGGCTTGATCACCGCACGAACGAGGACCAACTCGAAACCGGCGACCACTGGACCAACGCGCGAACCCGAGCCGGACCAGCGCCTCACCGTCCCGTGCGCACCATGCCGACCCCGATCAACCCGAACGCCACGTGCAGCACGATCACCAACCCGGCCACCGCGCACAGCGTCTCGGTGCCCGGTTTGCCCGCGATCGCGCCGAACGAGAACAACCACCCGCCCACCGCGATCGCGAATCCGGTGAACAGCACCGGTTTCGGCACGTGGGCCAGGCACAGCAGCGCGTTGGACCGCGCCCGGAACAACGTGTGCAGCACGACCGGCACGATCAGGAATCCCGGCAGGTGCACCGCGACCGGCGGCCACGAAGGGCCGCCGGGCAGGAACGTGGACGCGATGACGAAGGCGCACCACAGCACCGCGCCGATCGCGAGAGCCACAGTTCCCCTGGTCACGACCGCAGTGTAATGAGCTGAAGCCGCATTTTGAGGTTAAGAGTCTTTATGGACGCACGGTCGATACGGCACTCGGCGGAGGGTGTACACGATGTGCTGACACACCGTGCACGCAGCGTCAGAGACCGTAGGCCTCGAGGAGCCTCAACCACACCTCACTGATGGTGGGGTACGCCGGAACCGCGTGCCACAACCGGTCCACGGTGACCTCGCCGACGATCGCGATGGTGGCCGCGTGGATCAGCTCCGCCACGTCCGGGCCGGCGAACGTGACGCCGACGAGCGTGCGCTTGCGCTCGTCCACGATCATCCGCGCCTTGCCCCGGTACCCGTCCGCGTGCAGGGACGACCCGGCCACCGCGATGTCCAGGTCGACGACCCGGATCTCCAGCCCCGCCTCGCGGGCCTGCGCCTCGGACCAGCCGACCGACGCCACCTCGGGATCGGTGAACACCACCTGCGGCACGGCCGTGTGGTCGGCCGTGGCGACCGGCGCGGTCCACGGCTCCGGGTCGGTGGCGCCGGTGACGATCGCCGTGCCGACCGCCCGTGCCGCGTACTTGCCCTGGTGGGTCAGCAACGCGCGGCCCGTGACGTCGCCCGCCGCGTACAGCCAGTCCACTCCGGACACCCGACCGGTGTCGTCGACCTCCAGCGCCCCGCCCGCCGTGAAGCCGAACTGCTCCACGCCGAGGTCGAACGTCGCCGGCTGACGACCGGTCGCGATCAGCAGGTGCGCACCTCGCGCCTCCGACCCGTCCGACAGCTTCAGCGAAACCTCGTCCGATCCGTCCGAAGTGGACACACCGACCGCCTTGACCCCGGTGACGAGCCGAACGCCGTCCTCCCGCAGCCCTTCCGCGACCAGGTCGCCCGCGAACGCCTCGAACTTCGGCAGCGGCCGGGCGCCGGAGACGACCAGCGTGACGTCGGAGCCGAGCCGGGCCCACGCCTGCGCCATCTCCACGCCGACCACGCCGCCGCCGAGCACCACCAACGACTCCGGCACCTCCTGCGCGGAGGTCGCCTCGCGCGACGTCCAGTACGGCACGTCCGACAGACCGGGCAGCGACGGGATGCGCGGCACGCTGCCCGTGCACACCACGACCGCCTTGGTCGCGGTCAGCACGCGCCCGTCCACGTCGACCCGGCGCTCATCCGCCAGCCGGCCGCGGCCGCGCACCACCGTCAGCCCGGCGCCCTCGGCCCACTCGACCTGGCCCGAGTCGTCCCAGTCGGAGGTGAAGCTGTTGCGCCGCTTCAACACCTCGGCCGGGTCGAGCCGCTCACCGACCGGCACGCCGGGCACCCGACGGGCGGCGGCGAGCGCGTGACCCGGGCGCAGCAACGCCTTGCTCGGCATGCACGCCCAGTACGAGCACTCACCGCCGACACGTTCGGCTTCCACCAGCGCGGTCCGCAGGCCACCGGCGGCGGTCCGGGCGGCGGCGTTCTCGCCCACCGGGCCGCCGCCGATCACGATCACGTCGAAGTCGTCGCTCACCGGTCCACCCCACACCACCCGGACCGGCGCGGCAAGTCACGAGGGGTCGAACACCCCGGACAACATCTTCAAGATCACGCCGTCGGCCGTGCCGAGCACCACCGCGCGCTCGTCGGGATCGACCCGCTCGGCCAGTTTGAACATGGCGTCCGCGGTCTGGGCGGCCATCCGGAACGTCAACGTGACCGGCGCGTCGCCACGCACCGCGAAGCGGGTCAGGAACAGGTCGCGCAGCCGTTCGGCCATCAGCTCGTACTGGTCCACGGAGGCGTCGAGGCGGTGCCCGTCGAGCAGGTCGCTGAACCGCACCCGCCCGAAGCCGGGGATCTCGACCAGCATCCGCAGGTAGACGGCGACGACCTGCTGCACCGCTTCCCGCCAGTCCTCGGCGAGTCGACCCTCGGTGAACAGCGATTCCACGCGACCCAGGTACTCCTCCATGCCGCGCAGCGCGAGCGCGTGCACAACAGAACGCTTGTCCGGGAAGTATTGGTAGAACGATCCAATTGGCACGCCTGCTAGCTCGACGATCCGGGCGGTGGTGATGTCGTCGTAGTCGTAGTCGTTGAGCAGCGTCGCGCAGGCATCGACAATCGCGGACACCGTCGCGGCGCCGCGCTGCTGAACAGGCTGACGACGCATCACCTTGGCTAAGCGGTTTTCGGCGGGATTTTCTGGCACTCGCACATCTTGATGGATACGGACCGGTAAGCCCAAACAGGCGATTCCGGAATGTGATGTGAGGTCTGCTCATCTTTCCCGGATAGATTGTTGGGGCGCAAAACTATTTGCATACCCTGACCTGATCGCGAAATCCGGTCGGACTCACCGCGGGCCGCGCTGCGCCGGAACGGGTTCGGGCAGTTCACCGGGTGTTTCACCGACCGACGGCCGTTCGGCGGAAGCCGGGCGGGCGATCGGCGCCCCCGGCCGTCGGCGCGGTGGCCGAGTCACGTAGGGGCCGACCAGCCGGGCCAGCACCAGCCCCGGCGCGACCAGCGGCACCACCGCCGACAGCGCCAACGCGGTCGCGCCGGCCCTGGCCACGTCCCGCGGGATGACGGCCACCCGGTCGACCACGAACGCCCGCCGCCCGGTGATCGACACCAACCCCATCACCGCGAGGAACACCGCGAACGACAGCAGCGCCCACCGCACCGCGACGTAGCCCACGTCCTCGGCCGCCGCCATCACCGCGAGCCAGCCGACCGACGCCGACGCCTGCCGGCCCGCGCTCGTCATCGCCCACAGCAGACCGCCCGCCACGGCCAGGAACCCGGTGCGGCCGTCGAACCACCCGCGCGCCGCGTCCAGCCACCCCGTCGGCAGGCCGGCCCACCGCACCGGCAGCACCTCCAGCGGGCTCGGCGCGCCGAACGCCTGACCCGCCACCCACGCCAGGGACCACGCCGACACGACCGCGGCGAACCCGAGCTGCCACTTCGGCCGGTCCACCGCGACGCGGCACAGCCTCGCCAACTCCCGGCACCTCTCCTTCACCCGTCCCAGCGTGCCGGAGTGATCATGTCCCGCGATCCGGTTTCACCCGCGTGCCTTCGTAGAGCCGCTCATCGGGTGGTGGGGCGACCGGCCCGCCATCACCCGACGTGGCGCACGGCCCCACCCCGGCTCGGCATCCGACCCGGCGCCACCGTCGTGAACACGCTCGGGTGATCTACCCCGGCTCACCGGCACGCTCCTGCGGCCCAGACCACATCATGGCCAGCGGACACCCCCGATCACGAAGAGGAGGCGGTCGTGCGCAGGCTGCTACCGGCGTTGCTGGCGGCGTTGTCGATCACCTGGACGACCGGTGCGGCGGTCGCCGAACCGGGCTACGAGTACGTGGCGCTCGGCGACTCGTCGGCCGCGGGACCGCTCATCCCGCAGCAGGACCCCGAAGCCCCGGGCTGCCTGCGCTCGACGAACAACTGGCCGTCGGTGCTGGCCGCCCGGATCGGGGCCCGGCTCACGGACGTGACGTGCTCCGGCGCGGTGACCGACGACCTGGCCGGGTCGCAGGCGACCGTCGACGGCGAGCAGCAGGCGCCGCAGGCGGACGCGTTGGGCCCGTCGACCGACCTGGTGACGCTCACCATCGGCGGCAACGACGTCGCGCTGGGCGACGCGGCGTTGCAGTGCGTCAACCTGCTGCCCCCGCCGTTCGGCACGTCGTGCCGCGACGTGTTCACCGCCGGCGGTCGGGACGAGCTGGCCGAGCGGATCGACGCCTACGCGGCCGAGTTCGCCGCCGCGCTCGACCTGGTCTCCGCCCGCGCGCCGCAGGCGCGGGTCGTGGTGGTCGGCTACGGCACCCACATCCGGCCCGGCGGCTGCTTCCCGGACCAGCCGATCTGGCCCAAGGACGCGACCTACCTGCAAGCGAGCATCCACCGGATGAACGTGCTGTTCGCCCGGGCGGCGGCCGAGCACGGCGCGACGTTCGTCGACGTCGAGTCGCCGAGCACGGGCCACGACGCGTGCGCGCCGGCTCGCGTGAGGTGGTTCGAGGGCGTGACCCTGACCGGCCCGGCCGCGCCGATGCACCCGAACAAGGACGGCATGGCCGCGATCGGCGGGATCGTGGCCGCCCAGCTGTAGCGAGCCCAGGGCCGCAGCCCGCCACCAGCACCGCCGGACCAGCACCGCCAGGCCGCCGTCGAGCACCCGCTCGGCGGCGGCCTTCGCGCGTTCACGGTGTCGGGTCGCGGGCGCGGACTTGTTCACGCACCGGCGGGAAGAACGTGTAGTAGATTAGACGTTCTGCGCATGACGAGCGCAGGACTGTGAGCCCGCAAGAAACCGTCAGCCGCAATGCGACACACAGGCTGATAAAACACGCTATCCAGAAATGAGGCACGTTGTCAAGCCCCTCCGATGACCTCCGGCTCGCGGAAACCGAGTCGGAGCAGGAATACGTGTCGATGCTGTACCGCAGGCTGGACGACCTCCGCGAGCAGAGCTCGAAGCGCCTGGCCGGCGCGCTGCGGCAAACCGGCGGGACGCACCAGATGCGCTCCGAGCGGGACACCTCGGTGGCCATGTACTCCGACCAGCTGGCGCAGTACAGCGCGGTGGAGAACGGGTTGTGCTTCGGCCGGCTCGACTTCCACACCGACGAGCGGTTCTACATCGGCCGGATCGGCTTGTTCGACGAGGACAAGGAGTACGAGCCGCTGCTGATGGACTGGCGCGCGCCCGCCGCCCGCCCGTTCTACCTGGCCACGGCCGCCGCGCCGGAGGGCGTGCGCAGGCGCAGGCACCTGCGGACCAAGCAGCGCAAGGTCGTCGGGTTCGACGACGAGGTGCTCGACATCAACTCGGTCGACCTCGACCGCCGGTCCGAGGGCCTGACCGGCGAGGCCACCCTGCTGGCCGCGGTGAACGCGAGCCGCACCGGCCAGATGGGCGACATCGTCGCGACCATCCAGGCCGAGCAGGACAAGATCATCCGCACCGAGCTGAACGGCGTGGTCGTCGTGCAGGGCGGTCCGGGCACGGGCAAGACGGCGGTCGCGCTGCACCGCGCCGCGTACCTGCTCTATACGCACCGGCGGCAGCTGGCGAAGCGCGGCGTGCTCGTGGTCGGGCCGAACGCGACGTTCCTGCGCTACATCGGGCAGGTGCTGCCGTCGCTGGGCGAGACGGGCGTGCTGCTGTCGACCGTCGGCGAGCTGTTCCCCGGCCTCACCGCGGTCGGCCGCGAGCCCGCCGAGGTGGCCGCGCTGAAGGGCCGCATCGAGATGGCGGACGTGGTCGCGCACGCGATCCGGGACCGGCAGGAGGCGCCGAGCCTGGTCGAGGTGCCGTTCGACGGCGACGTGCTGCGGCTGGACCGGCGGGCGATCAGCGACGCGCGCGGCCGGGCGCGGCGCACCAGGCGACCGCACAACGAGGCGCGGCGGACGTTCCAGCGCGAGATCATCTCCACGCTGGCGTCGCAGGCCGTGTCCCGGCTGGGCAGGCACCTGCTCGACCAGGCCGACGTCGACGACATCCGGCGCGAGCTGCGCGAGGACCCCGCCGTGCAGTCGGCCATCGAGAAGCTGTGGCCGACGCTGTCGCCCCAGACCCTGCTCGAAGACCTGTACGCGTCGCCGAAGCTGATCGCCAAGGCCACGCCGAAGCTCTCCCCCGCCGAGCGCGAACTGCTGGCCCGGCCGCGCGGCGCCGAGTGGACGCCCGCCGACGTGCCGCTGCTCGACGAGGCGGCGGAGCTGCTCGGCGAGGACGACACCGAGGCCAAGGCGCGCGCCGAGCGGCAGCGGCGGCAGGCGATCGACTACGCGCAGGGCGTGCTGGACATCCTCGACCTGGAGGACGACGCCGACCCGGAGATCCTGATGGCGACCGACCTGGTCGACGCCTACAAGCTGGCCGAGCGGCACGGCGCGGAGCGCTACGAGACGGCGGCCGAGCGCGCGGCGGCGGACCGGACGTGGACGTTCGGGCACATCATCGTGGACGAGGCGCAGGAGCTGTCCCCGATGGCGTGGCGGACGTTGATGCGCCGGTGCCCGTCCAAGTCGATGACCGTGGTCGGCGACATCGCGCAGACCGGCGACATCGCGGGCGCGTCGTCGTGGCACGAGGTGCTGTCGCCGTACGTGATGGACCGCTGGAAGCTCACCGAGCTGACGGTCAACTACCGGACGCCGTCGGAGATCATGGCCGTCGCGGCGGACGTGCTGGCGTCGGTCGACCCGGACCTCGTGCCGCCGACGTCGGTGCGGGACAGCGGTTTCGCGCCGTGGAGCCTGCGGGCCGAGTCCCTGGTCGAGGCGCTGCCGACGCTGGTGGACAAGGAGGTCGCCGCGATCGGGGACGGCAAGCTGGCGGTGATCGTGCCGGCGGCGTCGGTGGCGTCGCTGCGCGCCGCCGTGCCGGGCGCTTCGGACGACCTCGACGCGCAGGTGGTGGTGCTGGCCGTGACCGACGCGAAGGGCCTGGAGTTCGACTCGGTGCTGGTCGTCGACCCGGCGGGCATCCTGGCCGAGTCGCCGCGGGGCGCGAGCGACCTGTACGTGGCACTGACCCGTGCCACCCAACGGCTGGGCGTCGTGCACACCGACGACCTGCCGGAGGTGCTGGGGCGGTTGGCTGCCGTGTGAGCGGTGACCGGTTTAGAGGCGGCTGCGGGCCGCACCGCAGCCAAGGTCGGCGGCAAGCTCTTCGGCGCCGCGAAGCAGTCCCTCGCCAAGAAGCGGTCCGCCACGACAGCCGCACGTTGACGGCCGTCAGAGTCGCCGGCCCACGCCCGAGGCGCTGTGGTCGGCGCTGGAGCCGATCGTCACCTACAGGAAGTCCGAAGTCATCTCCCAGATCGCGCTCCAACTGCTCGACGAGCGGCAGGACGACGGTGCCGGCGAAGTTCTGCGGTTGGTGCTCCGCCGCGGCGGCTACTCCGACATCGAACTCGCCGCCCGGACGCTCGGTTACCTGGTGCATGAGTGAGAGGGACGTGCCCGAAGGGGTGCGGGACTTCCTCGACCGGTGGATGAGGAGGGAGTTCGACGTCATCGGGTGAGGGCGTAGCCGAGGGCGGCGGCGGCCAGGCCCGCGGTCAGGCTCGCGGTGACGTTGGCCAGGGCCTGGAGGTAGCGGCCGTCCTCGGTCAGTCGCACGGTCTCGTAGCTGAACGTGCTGTAGGTCGTCAGGCCGCCGCACAGGCCGATCCCGACCAGGGCGAACAGGTGCGGTGACGTGCCGGCGACGCAGCCGAGCACGAACGAGCCCACGACGTTGACCGCGAAGGTGGCCCAGGGGAACGACCGCTGGACCAACCGACCGGCCGCGTAGCGCAGCGACGCGCCCACCGCCGCGCCGACGAAGACCAGCAGGACCGTCATGGCCACACCCGGCGGGTCGCGGCCATGGCGGCGAAGGTCGCGCACAGCGCCAGGAACAGGGTTCCGAACAGGTAGGCGACGGCGGTCAGGCCGCCCAGCCGCACGGCGTCCAGCGCGTAGCCCGAGAACGTGGTGAAGCCGCCCAGCACACCGATGCCGAGGAACGGCCGGGCGAGCGGGTGCAGGCGCGGCACCAGGACCATCAGCACACCGATCAGCGCGCAGCCCACCACGTTGACCAGCAGCGTCCCCCACGGGCCGGGGACGACCGCGGACAGGCCGAACCGCGCCAAGCCGCCGACGCCACCGCCCAGGGCGACGGCCGCGACGGTCCGGACCTCAGTGCGCACGCAGGTGGTCCACCAAGTGGTCCAGGGCGGCCAGGGCGCGGACCACGTCGGCGCGCTCGCCCGGCTCGAGCTTGTCCAGCGCCGACCCGATGCGCTTCTCGTGCGCGGCCTGCCAGACGGCCAGCTGCTCGTGCCCCTGCGGCGTCACGGAAAGCCGGGCCACGCGCCGGTCGCTGGGGTCGCCGCCCCGTTCGACGAGACCGTTCTCGATCAGCTGGCCGACGAGCCCGCTGACCGTGTTGGGCGCGAGCCGCAGCTCGGCCGCGAGGTCGCCCACGCGCATCGGGGGGCGCTCGGCGAGCGTCTGGAGCAGCTCGACCTGCGCCATCGGCAGGGAGTCCCACGGCCATTCCGACCGGATGCTCGTGCGCAGTGCCCGGCGGAGCCTCGTGACCACGTCGGTGAGCGAGCGTGCCTCGTCTGACATGCGCGAATGGTACTGGGTCGCAATATGTCGGATACCGAGATAGTCTGGCCGCGATGAATCGCTCCCTGCGCTGGTTCGTCGCGGAGTCACCCCGCCCGCGGCGGGTCGCGACCTGGGCCGGTGCGCCCTGGCTGGCCGTGGCCACGGTGTGCCTCGGCGCATTCCTCGGTCAGTTCGACGCGAGCGTCGTCACACTCGCCCTGCCCGCATTGCGGGACGACTTCGGCGCGTCACCCGAGTGGGTGTCGCTGGCGTACCTGTTGACGCTGGCCGCGTTCGTCGCGCCGATCGGGAAGTGGTCGGACCGGCGGGGTCGCAAACTCGTGTACCTGTACGGGTTCGTGGTGTTCACCGGCGCTTCGGTGGCATGCGCGTTGTCCCGGGACCTGGACGTGCTGATCGCGTTCCGGGTGGTGCAGGCGTTGGGCGCGGCGATGTTGCAGGCCAACAGCGTGGCGCTGGTCGTGGCGGCCGTGCCGCGCGACCGGATGCGCCGGGCGTTGGGCGTGCAGGCGACCGCGCAGGCGTTGGGGCTGGCGCTCGGCCCGACGGTCGGCGGCCTGCTGGTCGAGGCGTTCGGGTGGCAGTGGGTGTTCCTGGTCAACCTGCCGGTCGGCGTCCTCGCCCTGGTCGCGGGCCACTTCCTGCTGCCGCGCACGCGTGAGCGCGGCAGCGGCCCGGTCGACGGGATCGCCGTCGTGCTGCTCGCCACGGCCACCACGGCGTTGCTGCTGGTGCTCTCCGGCGCGAGCCCGTTCCTGCTGCTGCTCGCCCTGCCGGCGGGCGCCGGCTACGTGTGGCGCGAACCGCTGGTGCGCCGGGTCAAGGGCGGCCTGTTCGGCGCGACGTGCGGGTACCTGGTGCTGTTCGGACCGCTGGTCCTGGTGCCGTTCACGTCCGACCGCGGCCCGCTGGCGACCGGCGTGCTGCTCACCGCCCTGCCGGTCGGGTTCGCGCTCGGCGCGGCGCTGCCGTGGCGAGTGCCGCAGGCGGGCGCGGCACTGTCCACAGTGGCCTGCGGGGTGCTCGCCTGGCACGTCCACCCGGTCGCCCTGGTGGCGTTGGGCCTCGGGCTCGGCCTCTTCATCCCGGCCAACAACGCGGCCGTGCTCGCCGCCCTCCCCCGAGGCGACGCCGGGTCGGGTGGCGGCCTGGTGAACCTCGCCCGCGCGCTCGGCACCGCGTTCGGCGTGGCGGTCCCGCTCTTCGTTCACGCGCACTGGGGACCACGAGTGGCGTTCGGGACACTGGCGGTGATCGTTCTGATGATCCTTTGTACGCCGATCGGGGACAAGCTGCCGCGTCTCGGCCCACGGGTACGGCCGCATCAGTAATCTCGCCCCGGTGGGGCGAGAGCTGGGGCTGGCACACACACGGGTGAGGACGCGGTGGCGGATCGGCTGAACTGGGTCCCCGACGACGTGAACACCGGGCTGCCCAGCGCCGCGCGGCTCTACGACTACCTGCTCGGCGGCGGGCACAACTTCGCGGCCGACCGCGAGCTCGCGGAGCAGTTCCTCCGCGCGCAGCCCAACGCCCGCACGATCGCCCGCCTCAACCGCGCGTTCCTGCGCCGGGCGGTGCTGCACCTGGTCGAGGCCGGCGTGCGGCAGTTCCTCGACCTCGGCTCCGGCATCCCGACCGTCGGCAACGTGCACGAGGTCGCGCGCAAGGTCGCGCCCGAGTCGCGCGTGGTGTACGTGGACTTCGAGGACGTCGCCGTCGCGCACAGCCGGATGATCCTGGCGGGCGACGACCGGTCCGCCATCCTGCACCAGGACCTGACCGAGCCGGACGCGGTGCTGGCGGACGTCCGCGACACCGGCCTGATCGACTTCGCCGAGCCGGTCGGCGTGCTCGCGGTCGGGATGTTCCACTTCGTGGCGCCCGAGCGCGACCCGGCCGGCGTGGTCGCCGCGTACCGCGACGCCGTGCCGCCGGGCAGCCACCTCGCCCTGTCCCAGTTCACCTACGACCTGCAACCCGAGGCGATGGCCCGCGTCGTGGCCGTGATGCGCGACAGCCCGGACCCGATGTTCCCCCGCACGCACGCCGAGATCACCGCGCTGTTCGACGGCTTCGAGCTGGTCGAGCCCGGCGTGGTCCCGCTGCCGCGGTGGCGGCCGGAGGAAGGCGCCGTCGAGGAGGACGCCGAGCGGGCGGGGATCTTCGCCGGGGTGGGGCGCAAGAAGTGAGCCGACGTGTCGCCACGCGCTAGGACCCGGCGGCAGGACGTCGCCCGCGAGTGGATGCGGGCGGTCTACCCCACCGCGTACGTGCCGATGTCACCGGTCGAGATCGAGCTGTACCTGCTCGAACTCGTCGATGTGATCGCCGACGCGGTCCAGGCCGAGCCGTTCACCGTCGACCCGGTCGCGGTGGTCGGCCAACGGCTGGTCGAGGCGCACTTCACCGGCCCGGACACGTTGCAGCGCACGGTGGACGTGCTCGGGCACGCCCTGCTGTTCAGCCCCGAGCTGCGGGACGTGCCGCGGCTGGCGGAGAAGGTCGTCGCGATCCTGGGCGCCGTGAGCGCGGGCTTCGCCACCGCGATGCGGCTGGACGCGCTGGACCAGCAGGAAGAGGTCAAGCTCGCGCTCATGGCGGCCAAGCTGCGCGCCGAACGCGTGCTCGAGGCCAGCGAGGCCAGGTTCCGCGAGGTGTTCGACGCCTCCGCGTTCGGCATCGTGATCACCGACCTGCGCGGCCGGTGCGTCGAGGTGAACGGGGCGCTGGCCGAGATGATCGGCCGCGACCGCGGCGAGCTGACCGGGCGGCGGCTGGTCGAGCTGTTCGACCCGGCCGACGCCGAGGCGCTCGCGGTCAGGTACCGGGCGGTCGGCGACGGCCGGGTGGCGCGGATGCGCGAGCAGCGACGGCTGCTGCGCGAGGACGGCGAGCCGGTGTGGGTGCACCTGGCGGTGTCGTCGCTGCGCGACGCGGACGGCGAGCCCGCCTACCACGTGACCATGGTGGAGGACGTCAGCGAGCTGCACCTGCTGCGGAAGAACCTGGACTTCCAGCTGCTGCACGACTCGCTCACCGGCCTGTCCAACCGGCAGCGCTTCGCCACCCGGCTGGAGGCGCTGCACGGCAGGTCCCAGGGTGGGATCACGCTCTACCACCTCGGCCTCGACGCGTTCTCGCTGGTGAACAACGGCCTCGGCCACGCGTTCGGCGACCGGCTGCTCACCGAGGTCGGCCACCGGCTCGAAGCCCTGCTCGAAGAGGACGTCGCGCTGGTCGCCCGGCTCGGCGGCGACGAGTTCGGCATCGTGGTGGACAACTCGCCGACCACGCCGAGCGTGCCCGACATGGTCGACCGGATCAACGAGGCGCTGCGGCGGCCGATGGAGGACGGCGTCGCCCTGTCCGCGTCCATCGGCGTGGTCGACCGGCCACCCGCCGGGTGGGACGTCGCGGAGATCCTGCGCGCGGGCGACACGACCCTGCGCCGGGCCAAGACGTGCGGCAAGCGGCAGTGGCTGCCCTACGACAAGCACGCCGACCGGGCGCTGCGGGAACGGCACGCGCGGGCCGCGCGGATGCCCGGCGCGTTGGCCGAGCAGGAGCTGGAGGTCGAGTACCAGCCGGTCCTCGACCCGGCCGACGGGCGGGTGCTCGGGCACGTGGCCCGGCTGCGCTGGGACGACGTCGGGCACGCCGAGTGCGTCGCCCTGGCCGAGGAGACCGGGCTGTCGCCGGCGCTCGGCCAGTGGGCGCTGCACGAGGCCGCCGTCGCCGCAGTCGGAGCTTCCACGCCGGACTCCACTGCGTCGGATTCTTTCGGGCACCTGTACTTCGAGCTCTCCCCGATGCAGTCCCGCGACGAGGACCTGGTGCGCACGGTGATGCGGACATTGGACGTGACCGGCCTGCCCGCGTCCCGGCTGCGGATCTTCCTGGACACCCGGTCGATGCTCGACGGCATGGGCGACGACAACGCGCAGGTGTTGCGGGACAACGGGATCGCCACCGGGCTGACCCGGTTCAACGGCGGGCAGGCCGAGCTGTCGCTGCTCGACGAGCTGCCGGTGGACGCGCTGGTCCTCGACCCGTCGGTGGTCGGCAGGCTCGCCGACCGGCCCGAGTCGTTCCTGCACACCGCGGTGGAGCGGATGGTCGCGCTGATCCGCGAGGCCGGGGTGTCGGTGCTGGTGCCGGACCTGGCCACGGCGGAGCAGGCGGCGTGGTGGACGCGGGTCGAGGTGGACGCCGCGTACGGCGACCACCTCGCGCCCGCCGTGCCGTCCTACGAGCTGTCCGACGCCTAGCGCCTGTTTCACAAGTCTCGTTCGATGAGAGTCGCGCCTGAGGTGGTTCCCGGCGGTGCGGCCGAATGGGCCGCATACCGCTGTTGTATGT
>NZ_JBFAMT010000028.1:0-105305 GCF_040656635.1 Actinosynnema sp. NPDC049800
CATACCGCTGTTGTATGTGGCCCATTCGGCCGTGCCCCCGGGAGCCGCCTCAGGCCCGACTATCGCGAACACGGACTTGTGAAACAGGCGCTAGCAGCGGTGTTGCGATCACCCCTGGAATTCGCCCGGGAGAGGACGGGGCCGTCGACCCGGCGTGCTGCGGGCTAGGGCTGGTCGGGGCGGTAGCAGTCCTCGAAGCCGTCGGGCTTGGGCTGGTTGCCCGCGAACGCGGTCACGACGTCCTGCTGCTTGAGGTTCTCGGGGTAGCCGGGCCAGTCCGGCTCCTGCCCGTTGACGTGCAGCTCGTCCAGCCAGTAGCCGGACTGCCCGGACACCTTCGCGAACTCCAGGTCGCAGCCCTTGACGCGCACCGTGACCTCGATGGTCTTCTGCGACGACTTGACCGTCCGCTTGCCGATCTTCTTGGACTTCTTCTCGGACTCGCTGCGCGGCTCGCCGACCGAGGTGAAGCCGGCGGCCTTCAGCTCGTCGACGAACTTGTCCTCGTTGCTGGAGCAGCCGACCAGGGAGGCGCTCAAACCCAGCGCCAGCAGCAGGGACGCGACCTTCGTGTTCATGGCGCACAGCAAACCCGGCGCACCGAAACCTCCGCGTCCGCCCCACCCAACCGTTACCGCGCTGTGACGTGGAGGTGGATCACACCAGGAACCGGCCCGAGCGTCCGGTGGACTGCGCGAAACGCACCGTGGTCGCGTCGGGTCGACCGCAACCGCCGGCCTCCTCGGCACGTCCCAGTGACCGTGACAACGCTGCCGCCTGCCGGCCGATCGAACGCCAGAACCCACGACGTGCCGGGCGCGAACCGGGCCACGCGGTCGGGGGTGGTCCTCGTCGCGCTCCTCGCGCTGGTCACGGGGTGCTCGACCAGCGTGACCGGCGCCGGCGCCGGGGCGGTGACCACGACGGTCGGGGCGGGCTCGACCACCGCGTCGACACCGGAGCCGGCCGCCGAACCGACCGCCGAACCGACCGCCGAGCCCAGTCCCGCGTCGCTGCCGACGATCGACGAGGGCGCGCCCGCCGAGTACTGCGACGACCCGTTCCCCGGCGCGCTGGGCAAGCCCATGCTGGCCGTCGTCGTGGAGACACCGTCGGGCCGGCTGACGTGCGACCAGGCCGCCGCGGTGCTGTTCGACTACTACGCCCAGCGCCGCGACCCGACGCCGGGACTCGCGCCGCTGGTGATCGGCTCGATGACGTGCAACCAGGTCCCGGAGCCTGCGCTGCCGCAGGTCGTGTGCGCGGGCGAGGACGACCTCGTCTACTCGATGTGGCCGCAGACGTGACGCCGGGGCCTCAGAACCGCCCGAACAGCCACTGACCGGGCTTGTCCGGCGCCGGGTCCAGGCAGAACTCCCGGGTGGCGCGGATGATCTCGGCCGTCTCGACGGTGCCGCGGTGGTCGGCGTCGAGGCGGTCGAACAGGGACCCGGCGGCGGGGTCGGGCAGGCCGCACCGGGTCATCAGGGTCAGGAACTCGTCGCGCTCCACCACGCCCGAGCCGTTCGCGTCGACCAGCGCCAGCACGGCCGCCGCGAGCGGGCGGAGGGTCCGGTCGAACGCGGTGTGCGCGGCGCGGCCCGCCCAGGCGAGGAACTCGGCCTTGCTCACCCGGCCGTCGTCGTCGGTGTCGGACTCGGCGGCCAGCGCGCGCCACAGGCCCCGGTAGCCGAACCGGACGGCCATCGCGGCGGCCGAGCGGGGCGGGTGGCCGAACGACTGGACCAGGCGCAGCGCGAAGACCTCGTAGTCGTCGCGGCGCAGGTAGCCGTCGCCGGTCGCGTCCAGCAGGTCGAAGCGGACGGGCGGCGCGACCGGGGCCCTGCTGTGGCCGGTGACCGCGGCCGCCCAGTCCGTCGCGTCGGGGTGGGCGGCGGTGAGGATCGCGCCGTGGTCGGCCTCCGCGTACGTGGCCAGGTGGACAGTGCTGCCGGCGGTGGTGATGTCCTCGGCGAAGTCGTGGACCACGGCGGGCGGCACGATCTCGTCGAGCCCGGCCGCGGCGAGGAAGACCGGGCGGTCCAGCCGGGTCACCGGGACGCGGCACTCGTCGAGCACCCTGGCCACGTCGACGTGGCGGGTCAGGTCGGTCATGCCGGTCTCGTGGTTGGTGATCGCCCTGGTGGCGCGGAGCATCTCGACCAGGGACACGCGTTCGGCCAGGTCGACCAGCGTGATGCCGCGGTCGGTGAGGAAGTCGTCGGCGAAGCCGGGGTGGCGGGCGCGCAGGCCGGCCAGCACGATCGGCACGAACGCGCACACGGGCCCGGCCGCGTCGCTGGTGCGGGTGGCGATGACGCGGACCAGGTGCACGGGTGGCGCGAGCGCGACCGTGCCGAGGAAGTCCAGCTCCGGCGCGTACCGCGTCGCGACCAGGGCGGTGAACAGCGCGGCGTGCCCGCCCTGCGAGAATCCCGCGACGAGCCAGCGGCGGGCGAGCGGGTGGTCGAGCCGCCGGGCGGCGCGGACGATGTCGATCACGTCGTCGGCCACCGCCTCGCCGTTGAGGTACGGGTGCGGGCCGGGTGTGGCGAGGCCTTCGTAGTCGGTCGCGGTGACCGCGTAGCCGGCCGCGAGCCAGGCGGCGATGTGCGCGCGTTCCAGCCGGAGCAGGCCGGTGCGCGACGGCGCGGTGCGGTCGGACAGGCCGGTGGTGCCGTGCGCGTAGCTGACCACGGGCCAGCCGCCGGGGGGAGGCGCGCCCTCGGGGACGAACACCGACCCGGTGAGGAGGCGGCCCCGGCCGTCGTGCCCGACGCCTTGGTAGAACACGCGGTACGCGGCCTCGGCGTGCTCCGGGCGGAACCGGCGCGGGAGCGGGTCGGCGCGGATCAGCGCGCCGGGTCGTCTGCCGGGCGCGGTGCCGGTGGGTGCGTTCATGTCATCCGGACGGTAGCGCCTGCCGGCGCACCGATCGGGTGAACTCCTGCTCTGTCGAGCTGTGGGCTGCCCAGTGGTCGGCCGTGGGCCGGCGTCAGGTGGACGTGGTCGCGATTCCCGGCCGGGCGCCGGTGGGCAGTCGGGTGTCGGCCGGTGACCTGATCCGGTGGCCGGCACGGGCCGCGCCCGCACCAGCCAGAACGGGGACTACCGGTGCGCCGCCGGTCTCGACGTCGGCACGTCGGCCCGCAGCGCCGCGAGCGCGTCGGCCAGGGTGGGGTGGATGTCGACCGTCTGGCTCACGAGGGTGATCTCCAACGGGCGCAGTACGGTGCGCCGGTCGGTCGCCAGCACGAGCGGCACGCGCAGGCGTTGGGCGCGCACGACCGCGTCCACGACCAGTTGGATGCCCGCGGAGCCGAAGAAGTCGACCTCGGCGAGGTCGAGGACGAGGCCGGTGGGCCGGCTGTTCAGCTCGTCGGTGATGGCCGCGCGAACCGGCTGTTCGCAGGCCATGTCGATCTCACCGACGATCGCGACCACGGCGATGCCGTCGTGATCGGCTCTGCGGGTGGTCGTCACCGGGATGCTCTCGGCGCGGGTATCGGTCACGGGGCACTCCTCGGTTGGTACCAGAACCAACAACCGAGCTTCTGCTCAACCCGAATCGTCGCTCCGCGTTACGCGTGGTGGCGGCTGGACTCCACCCACGATACGACCCCACCCGGACAACCACAACCGCTCACCTGCGCCGACGTGCGCCGCGGTCGGCGCAGGCCCAGGTCACGCGGACCGCCCGGCACGCGAAGGTCATCGCTCGAACCGCGCGGCCGGGGTCAGGTGCGGGTCGAGATCATGGCGTCGATCCGGTACTGGGCCAGGCGGTGCAGCATCTCGGCGAGCGCCTCCGGCTGGATCCGGCCCTCCAGGTCGAGCCGCGCGTCGGTGACGGTCCGGGCCACGACCTCGCGGGACACCCGGCCGCCGAAGTGCGCGGCCAGCGTGACGGTGGTGACGCGGCAGAGCTGGTCCGGCTGGTGGGGGTCGTCGACCACGGGCTGCTCCTGTTCCGTCTCGGGGTTCGTCGCCCATCCTGCGGGAACCGGCTGGTGGATGACCTGACGAGTAGCTGACGAATGGTCACCTCGGGTGTCGGGGCCGAGGCGGTAGCCGGCGCCGCGGACGGTGAGGACGAGGGCGGGGTCGGTCTCCACCCTGCGGCGCGGTCGGCGGACGTGGACGTCGAGCAGCCGGGTGTCGCCGAAGTAGTAGTGGCCCCGGACGCGGTGCAGGAGCTGCTCGCTGGTGACGATCCTGCCGCACGTCGTGGGCGCGTGCGCCGGATCGCAAGTCGAACGCGAGGTCCACCCGTGCCGTCCCCAGGTCGACCGCGGTTGTCAGACTCCTCCGCATGGCACGAACCAGGCGGGCGGCACCCACGCCCGAGCACGGGGGCGACCCGTTGGCCGGGGTGGCGGAGAGGGCCAGCCGTGACGCGCACGGCGTGCCCGCCGACCTCCTCAAGGGGTACCTGGAGGAACTGGACGAGGTCAGCGCGACCAGGCGGCAGCTGCGGCCCGACCAGCTCCAGGTCCGCCGCGACGTCGGCGCCCGGGCGGCGGAGCGCGGCGTGACCCTGCACGGGGTGATCGACCTGCACCTGAGCGCCACCTGGCTGGCGTGGCGGTCGTTGTCCGGTGTGCGGCGGGCGACCGACGCCGACGCCGTCCGCGCGGCGGGCGAGGCGGTGTTCAAGGCCGCGGACGCGGCCGCCACGGCGATCGCGGAGGGCTACGAGGAAGCGCAGCGCTGGTCGGTGCGCCAGGAGGAGTCGTTCCGCCGGGAGTTCGTCGACGACCTGCTCGACGGGCGCAACCTCGGGCAGCTCGCGGAACGGGCGGAGCGGTTCGGGCTCCGGCTGGCCGGCAGCAACGTCGTGGCGGCGGTCCGCTCGGCGCGCCCGGTGGTCGACGGCGGCGAGGTGGCCCGCGCCGTGGAGACGTCGCTCGGACTGCGGCTGGATTCCCGCGGCGTGCTGGTCACCACCAAGGAGGGCCTGCTGGTCTGCGTCGCGCCCGGCACGATGCCCGACGTGCCGGGAGAGTTCGTGCGCCAGGTGGGCGAGGTCCTGGGACCGGACGCCGCCTGGCGGGTCGGCCTCGGCCGCGCCCACTCCGGTCCCGGCGGCGTGCTCCGCTCGTTCGAGCAGGCGACCCACGCCCTGGACATCGCCGAACGGCTGGACCTGCCCGGACACGTGCACAAGGCCGCCGACCTGCTGGTCTACCAGGTGCTGCTGCGCGACAGCGCCGCGTTGGCCGACCTCGTGTCGGTCGTCCTGCAACCCCTGCGCGGCGCGCGGGGCGGGGCCGGGCCGCTGCTGGACACGCTGTCGTCCTACTTCGCCAACGGCCAGGTGACGGCTGCCTGCGCGCGCGAGCTGCACCTCGGCGTCCGCACGGTGACGTACCGCCTCCAGCGCGTCGCGGAGCTCACCGGGTACACCGTGGACGACCCGACCCAGGCGCTGTCGCTCCAGGTCGCGGTGCTCGGCGCGAAGCTGCTCGACTGGCCGACTTCCGACGACCGGGCCCGGTGACGGCCGGGGAGCGGTAGGTCGGCGCGGACGCCGCCGATCGGCGGCGGACGACGCGGCCGGGTGGCGGAAGGTCGGGCCGCCGTCTGCCACATGGGGTGCACGGGGTCCGGAGTGGGACGCCCGGTCGCCGTTCAGCGGGCCGAAAGCCCTTACCTGGGTGTCCGATTCGGACCCGGGTGCCGGTAACGTCGCCCCGGCACGAGTACCGGGGGCGAGTGCGAGGCGAGGTGCGGGGCATGGCAGGGCAGGCCGAACTCCTGCTGCGCCGGTTCGGTCGTCGGCACGCGGCGGTGGTGCGGCTGGCGACGGTGCTGCCCATCGGCGCGATCGCGATGCTCCGGGTGACCCCGGAACACCTGCCGGCCACCGCGTCGGCCGTAGGCGTCGCCGTGGTGTGGACCTGCGGGTACGCCTGGTGGCTACAAAGGACCGACGGTGGCCTGCCGGTCGCGGTGGACGTGGTGGTGCTGCTCGGCGTGTGCCTGAGCATCTTCGCGACCGACGCCGTCGAGCGCACCAACGTCGGGTGGATCAGGCTCCTCGTCGCGTTCGCCTGCGTGACCTACCAGTGGCACACGTCGCCGCGCGCGGGAGCCGTCGCGGCGCTGGCGACCGGCGGAGGGCTGGCGGTCGCGGTCACCGCGGCCGGGTCGGCGGACAACGACCTGCTGATCTCGCAGGTGTGGACGCTGGTGGCGGCCGGGCTGTCCCGGGCCGCGTGGCAACTGGTCCGCCGCGCCGCCGAACAAGCCGACCGGGTGGCCGCCGACGCCGCCCGCGCGCGGCGCGACTCGTCGGTGGCGGCGGCCGTGCGGGCGGAAGAACGGGAGTTCGCGGCGGCGCTGCACGACACCGCCGCCGCGACGCTGCTGATGGTCGGCAGCGGGCAGGTGCGCCGGGACAGCGCCTGGCTGGCGCCGCAGGCCCGCCGCGACCTGGACCGGCTGCGCTCCGGCCGCGCCGACACCTCCCGGCACACCGACCTGGTGCGGTTGCTGGCCGTCGAGGTCGAGGCCGTGCACCTGGACGTCGACTTCGACGCGCCCGCCCGGCTGCCGCTGCCCGCCGACGTGGCGACGGTGTTCGCCGACGCGACCCGTGAGGCGCTCAACAACGTCCGCCGGCACTCGGGCACCTCGCAGGCCTCCATCCGGCTCGGCGGCGACCGACGGCGGTTGCGCCTCGACATCGCCGACGGCGGCAGGGGTTTCGCGCCCGACGCCGTCCCGGTGACCCGGCGCGGGCTGCGGGAGTCCGTGCACGGCAGGCTGAACCGCATCGGCGGCACGGCCACCGTCCTGTCCACCGTCGGCGCGGGCACCGTCGTCCGGTTGGAGTGGCGTGATAGTGGTGAGTGACCCCGTCGGCGGGCGCACGCGGGCCCGGCTCCTGTTCGGCTTGCGGGTCGCGACCCTGCTCGTGACCGCCGTCGTGGTCGGCGTGCTCGGCCTGGCGAACCTGGTGCGCCGCTGGGAATCCCACGACCTGCCGCTCGTGCAGCTGGCCGCGTTCGCCGCACTGGCCGCCGTGCTCGCGGGCGAAGCGGTGCTGCTCGCCCGGCGACGGCCGTGGGGCAGGCTGCGCCCGCTCGCCGTCGCCGTGGTGCTGGCCGCGTCCGCGCTGGCCGCCGTGACGCTGCCCGAGGAGCGCACCGCGAGCGCCGTCGACTGGGCGTTCGGCGCGGCCAACTGGGTCGGCCTGGTCGTGCTGCTGGACCGTCCGCTCCGGACGGTCGTGGCGTTCCTGGCGGCCCACGAGCTGATCGCCCTGTCGAACATGCTCCTGTTCTCCGACGTGGACAAGGGCGACCTGGCGCGGCTCGCCACGGGCTCGGTCACCGTGATCGGTTTCCCGCTGTGCCTGGCGGTGGTGGCCGCCGTGCTGCACCGGATCGCCGCGGACGCCGAGACCGCCGCCGCCGAGGTCGAACGGGTGCGCACCGCGGAGGCCGTCGCGGCGGAGTCCCACCGGCGCAGGCAGCAGCGGTTCGCCGAGCTGTCCGCCGGCGCGATCCCGCTGCTGGAGGGCCTCGCCGACGGCTCGCTGGACCCCGAGGACCCCGCGGTCCAGCGGCGCGGCGCGATCGAGGCCGCCCGGATGCGGCGGCTCGGCGCGGAGTCGGACGTGGTGACGAACCCGTTGCTGCACGAGCTGCGGCACTGCGCGGACGTGGCCGACCGCAAGGGCGTCGTGGTGGAGCTGGAAGCGCGCGGCCACTGGCCGACACCGCCCGTCGCGGTCCGGCGCGACCTGACCGACGCCGCGCTCACCGCGCTCGCCACGGCCGGCTCGTGGGCCCGCGTCACGGTGGTCGGCGACCAGGGGTTGGTGTCGGTCAACGTGGTCGCGGACAGCGGCGAGGTCGCGCCGGCGAGCCCGGCGACGTCCGACGTGCGGGTCGAGGTGCTCGGCAACGGTGCGACGGTGTGGGTGGAGGCGACGTGGCAGCCGACGGCGTGATCACGGCGGTGATCGTGGACGACCACGCGGCCATCACCGCGGGCGTGCGGTACTGGTGCGAGCAGGCCGCCCCGCCGATCCGCCTGGTCGACGCGGGCACCCGGCTCGCCGAGGTGTGGACCGGTCCGGGCGCCGACGCCGACGTGGTGATCTTCGACCTGGAGCTGGTGCCGGGCCGGCCGGACTTCGCCGAGCTGCGCAGGCTGGTGGACAACGGCCGCCGGGTCGTCGTCTACTCGCAGCACGCGGACACCGCCACCGCGCTCAAGTGCGTCGACCTCGGCGCGTTGGCGTACTTGACCAAGCGGGAAGGGCTGGACCACCTGATCCCGGCGATCAGGGCCACCGCGAACGGCCTCCCGTACACCGCGCCGTCGTTGTCGGGCGCGCTCGTCGCCGACGACGCCCCGGACCGGCCACGCCTGTCACCGCGCGAGGTCGAGGTGCTGCGGGCGTGGTTCACCTCGTCGTCCAAGGACCTCGTCGCCGCCAAGCTCAACATCACCGTGAAGACGGTCGACACGCACATCGCGCGCGTGCGGGTGAAGTACGCGAACGTCGGGCGGGCGGCCCGCACCAAGAGCGAACTGGTGAGCCGGGCGCTCGACGACGGGCTGGTGACGCTCGCGGAGCTCAACCGAACCGTTACCCCGTTGTAGGGCGTTCACCCGACACCGCGGGGTCCGGCGCCCGCGTACGGTCGTGACCCGGAGGTCGCCGGCGGATCTTCGCCTGCGCACCGCGCCTTCTGTGGGGTAGGCGCGGTCCGCGGTCGGGCCGCTGCGCTACCGGGAACATTTCGCCGGGAAAACGCGGGTGGTATTGCAGATGGGATACACGACGGCCTCGGTCGGGGAGGTCGGATGACGAACTCCGGTGCGCCACGGCAATTCCCTCCGGCCGGCCACCACCCGCAGGCGCCGCAGCAGGGGCAGTTCCCGCAACCCGGACCGCCTCCGCCGCAGTGGGGACCGGGGATGCCGGGGGGACCTGGGATGCCGGGCGGGCAGTGGGGGCCCGGGGGACCTGGCGGGCCGGGGCAGGGGATGCCTGGCGGGCCGGGAATGCCGGGGGGACCGGGCGGACCGGGGATGCCTGGTTGGCCGGGGGGACCGGGCGGGCCGGGGATGCCGGGCGGACCGCCGGCGCGGCGCGGCGGGAAGGGGCCGCTGATCGCGGTGCTGGTCATCCTCCTCGTGCTGGGCCTGGGCGTCGGCGGGTACTTCGTGTACGTCCGGCTCGACGGCGACACCGAGGCGAAGCCGGTCGTGGACACGTCCGAGGACCTGGAGAAGGCCCCGATCGGCTGCGCGATGCTCGACGAGGCGGAGGTGGCCCCGCACATCCCCGGCCGCATGGACTACAGCGCGGGCGGCGTCAACCCGGGCGCGGGGCCGGAGCACGACCAGGGTCAGTGCGGCTGGAACAACCAGGGCAGGCTCGCCAAGGACAACGTCCGCGGCGCCTTCGTGATCGTGACCAGCTACGTCTACCACGCCAACCACCAGCTGTCCGGCGTGGACAAGGCGAAGGAGCACATGGAGGACCGGGTCCGCAACGGCGTCGCGGTGCACGTGGAAGGCGCCGACGAGGCCGAGCTCGTGGCCCAGGAGAAGGTCAAGTGGTCGGCGGAGATCGTCGTCCGCTACCGCAACGTCGTCTACTCCGTCGCGTACTCCAACCAGACCGAAGGGGCGAACGTGAAGGCCGGCGCGACCACCCTGGCCGCCACCGCGATCGGCAAGGTGGTGAAGGCCGAGGAGGACTGACCGGGCCTCAGCCGGACGCGGCCAGGTGGTGCCGCAGGCGGGCGTGCCGGAACTGGTAGACGGCGCCGGTCTGCCGCAGCACGCCACGTCGGTGCGCGTCGTCGAGGAACCGCATCAACCGCCACGGCAACCGCCCGCGCAACGCCCACCAGGCCAGCGAGGCCGCGTACAGCACCGAGGCGTTGTTGACCACGCAGCCGAGGCCGGTGCCGAGGCCGAAGCTCAACGCCACGGCGACCACCGGGGCGCCGACGGACTTGCCCAGCACGACGACGGCGAACACCAGGGGCAGCTGGAACGCCACGGCCCAGGCGAGCAGCCACACGGCGGTCGACGCGACGTCACCCCGCAGGGACCTGCCCGGTCGGGGCACGCTGAACCGGTCCGGCGGGGCGGTCAGCCAGGCGCCGAGGCCCAGGGCCACGGCCGTCATCACGCCGAGCGCGAGGGGCCCCGTCCACAGGTCGCGGACGTCGCGGACCCCGTACACGGCCGCCGCCGGGAGCATGGCGGCGGTCGTGACCACCAGGCCGAGCGCCATCCTGGACGCGACGGCCTTGCCACGCCCGTGCAGGCGCAGGCCCGTCCGGTGCGGTGGGCGGTCCACCGACAGGGCGACGGCGACCAGGAGCGCGAGCCCCACCCCGGCCGTCGCGGTCGTGCCGGGGGAGCTGGGGTGCTTGTAGTTGATGAAGAAGACCGCCGCGCCGAGCACCACGGGTGCGAGGAGCAGGTGACGCCACGGCGCCCGCCGCCGCACCGTGCCGATCAGCCAGGTGAACGAGACGCCCAGCGCGAAGCCGACCGCGACGGGGGAGGTCTCGCCGGTCGTCGCCCAGAACAGCGCGCCGGTGACGACGGCCGCCAGCACGAGGCGCGGCCGGGGCAGGCGCCACCAGGCGATGTCGCCGGCCGCGTTCGCGGCGGCGTGGCGGGCCAGGAAGCCGAGCCAGCGGCGTGCCCGGTCGGCGGGGTAGTGCGCGGTGGGCGACGGCAGGGGCGCGAGCTTCGGCGGCGGTGTCGGCGGGTCGCCGTAGAGGGCGGTCACCAGCGAGTCGAGCAGGTGCCGTTCCAGGGCGGTGTGGTCGGCGAACCGCCGCCGGTCGACCAGTTCCGCGGGGTCGCGGTCGGGGCGGCCGTAGACGGCGCGCGCGAGGTTGATCGTCAACGGCGTGGACAGCGACCGCGCGAGCACCGGGTCCCGGTTCGCGCGCAGGTGGTCGAGCACCGGGGTCCAGCGGCGGACGACCTGCGGCAACGAGGCCGAGAGGAACTCGATCGCGTCGTCGGTGGCGACCGGTTCGAGCTCGACCACCGTCGCGGCGGGCAGCCCCACGCCGCCGGTGCGCACCGCGGCCTCGTACTCGTCACCGCGGCAGGTCAGGACCAGCGGCCGGCCGGGGCCGAACGCGTGGCGCACGCCCTCCAGCGCCGGCGCGAGCAGGTCCGGCGGCAGCTCGTCCAGCCCGTCGAGCAGGGGCAGCAGGCGCTGCTCGACCACCAGGCGGCGGGCCGCGTGACGCCCGTAGGCGCCGCGGTCGCGCAACGCCGGGTAGTCGGTCTCCAGCCGCCGGATGATCCAGTCCTCGAGGTGCTCGTTGTGCGGGTTCCACGAGGAGGGGGACAGCAGCACCGGCACGGGCTCGCCGGGCGCGCGGCGTTCGAGCAGGTCCAGGGCGAGCAGCAGCGTGGTCGCGGACTTGCCCGCGCCCGGCGCGCCGAGGACCACCAGCTGCCGGTCGGGGAGCGCGGTGAACAGCCGGGCCAGGTCGTCCAGGTCGCCGCCGGCGGTCGCCGGCGCGTCCGGGTAGGCGACCTGCCTGCGGGTGGGCGCCCAGCGCAGGCGCAACGGCTCCGGTCGGCGCAGCGAGCGGACCGCTGCTTCGGCTTCCCACTGCCGGCGCACCACGGCCGCCAGGAGGTCTGCGGCGTCGTCCAGGACGGGCCGCGCCCGGTGGGTGATCAGGTCGCCGTTGATCACACCGGCTTGGACGACGGTGTCCGCCTGCCCGCCGAATCCGTTGTGCACGACCCGTGGCCCGAATCGATCACGCCGAGGAACACCCATGTCGCCCCCTTGCCGCCCACCCCCTGTTCGGACGGTACCGGGACGATCACTAACTGTTAACAGCACGGCGTGAATTCACACTGACGGGGCTTCGAGCCGGAATTCGAGCAGGCACCGGTGATCGGTCAGGTCGGTCACGGTGTCGAGGACCAGGCCGTGCGCCGAGCCGAGCGCGCGGAACTCGTCGAGCCGCCGCTCGCGCCCGCCGAAGATCACCAGCATGTCCAGGTCGCTCGCGCTGCTCGCCCGCAGCCCGCCGACCCCTTCGACGACCAGCACGCGTCCGCCGGGGCGGGCGGCCTCGACGCACCGGCCCAGGATCCGGTCGGCGTGCTCGTCGTCCCAGTTGTGCAGGACGTCGAAGAGCACGTAGGCGTCCGCGCCTGCCGGGAGCGGGTCGAAGAAGCTGCCGGCCGTCACCTCGGCCCGCGCGTCGAGACCGTGGGCGTCGAACGTGCGGCGGGCCCGCGCGGCGGTCGGCGCGAGGTCGACCAGGTGGCCGCGCATCCCGGCGTGGGCGAGGAGGATCGCGGCGAGCAGGCCGCCCTCGCCGCCGCCGACGTCCACCACGGTGGCGAACCGGGACCAGTCGACACCGGCGACGATGCGGGGGATCTGGGCGCGGAACCGGTGCGTCATCTGGCGGTCGAACGTCGCGCGCAGGTGCGGGTGCTCGTCCAGGTCGCGGTAGAAGTCCTGCCCGTACCGGCGCGGGTAGGCCGCCCGGCCGGTGCGGACGCTGTGCGCGAGCTCGACGAACGCCAGTTCGGCCCGCCCTCCCGCGCTGTCCAGGTTCAGGAGGTCGGCGAGGCCGTTGCCGGCGTCGGCGCGCAGGTTCGCGCCGTACGCCGTCGTCCGGTAGCCGGTGGGGGTGCGTTCGACCACCCCGAGGGTCGCGAGGTGGGCGAGCAGGAGTTCGAGGGCGACCGGGTCGACGTCGAGCTCGACCGCGAGTCCGCCGGCCGGGGAACCGTCGCCGAGCAACCGGTCCGGCAACCCGAGGGTCACCGCGACCCGCAGCGCCATCGGGGTGGCCAGCCCGGCCAGGTCGCGGATCGCATTCACGTCGTTGTCGTGTTGTCCCACGAAAATCCACCCTCTCAGGACTGTCAAAGGAAAACCTTCTCCCCGACTTGCCGGAACGGCAAGATTTCGTGCCCGTCCGGGATCTCGCTGACGACACTGGCCGCACCACCGGCACGATCACGCGCCGCTCGTCCGCGACAGCGCGGGGGACCGGGCCGGTGAACGCCGTCGTCCGAGGACAGGAACACATGAACCCCACACCACGACCATCCCGCCGCCTGCCCAAACCGGTGACCGTCGCGCTGGCCCTCCTGGTCGCCGCCGCCACCGCCTGTTCCGCACCGCCCGCCCCCGAGGTTCCCGCGCACGCGCGGGCCACCCACGCCGACGCGCGGTTCACCGACACCTTCCGGCACGAGTTCGCCGACGTCGACGGCGTACGGATGCACTACGTGACCGGCGGCCGCGGCACGCCCGTGGTGCTGCTGCACGGCTGGCCGCAGACCTGGTTCGGCTGGTGGCCGATCATGCCCGCGCTCGCCGAGCACCACACCGTCTACGCGATCGACCTGCCCGGCCTCGGCGACAGCACCGGCGCACCGACCGGCTACGACAAGGCCACCCTCGCGCGGTACGCGCACGCCCTGGTCGCCGACCGGCTCGGGGTGCGGGACGCGAGCGTCGTCGGGCACGACCTCGGCGCGGCGGTGGCGTTCCAGTACGCCGCGCAGTTCCCCGCCGACACCGCGCGGCTCGGCTACCTCGACCTGCCGCTGCCCGGCCCCGCGATCGACGCGGCCGCGTACCGCTCGCTGAGCTGGCACATCGCCCTGCACGCCCAGCCGCGGGTGCCCGAGGCCGTGGTCGGCGACGACGTCCGCGAGTACCTGGCGCTGTTCTACCCCCAGGTCGCCTTCGGCGGAACGGCGTTCGGCGGCACGTCGGACCGGTCGCCGTTCACCGACGCCGAGGTCGCCGAGTACGCGCGGACCTACAGCCGGCCGCAGGCCCTCTCCGGTGGCTTCGACCTCTACCGCGCCCTCGACCAGGACGTCCGCGACGCGGTGGCCGCCGCGCCGGTGCGGGCGCCGACCCTGCTCATGACCGCTCAGGGGCAGCTCGACGCGATCAGGGCCACGGTGGCCCCGCGCGTGACCGACATCGTGCGGGCGGTCGACGTGCCGAACGCCGGGCACTGGCTGGTCGAGGAGAACCCGCGGTTCGTCACCGACGAACTGCTGCGCTTCCTCGCGGGGTGAGCCCGCCGCCGGTCCGCGGAGTTTTCTCCGACGACTTTCCGCCGCGATGTCGATCCGGGCCGCCGCCGTTCGACTCAAGGGTGACAGGACACGATCGACAGCCGGGGAGACGACGATGAGGGCAGGACGACGCGAGTGGTCGGGGCTGGCGGTGCTGGCGCTGCCGACGCTGCTGCTGTCGGTGGACATGAGCGTGCTGCACCTGGCGGTCCCGCACCTGGCCGCCGACCTGCGCCCGAGCAGCACCCAGCTGCTGTGGATCATCGACGTCTACGGCTTCATGATCGCCGGTTTCCTGGTCACGATGGGCACCCTGGGTGACCGGATCGGTCGGCGGAAGCTGCTGATGGCGGGCGGCGCCGCGTTCGGCGTGGCCTCGATCGTGGCGGCGTTCACCACCAGCCCGGAGCTGCTGATCGGCGCGCGGGCCGTGCTCGGGATCGCCGGCGCGACGCTGATGCCGTCCACGTTGGCGCTGATCAGCAACATGTTCCAGGACCCGGGTCAGCGGGGCACCGCGATCGCGGTGTGGATGAGCTGCTTCATGGGCGGCATGGTGATCGGGCCGGTCGTCGGCGGCGTGCTGCTGGAGCACTTCTGGTGGGGCTCGGTGTTCCTGATGGCCGTGCCGGTGATGGTCCTGCTGCTGGCCGCCGCGCCGAAGCTGCTGCCGGAGTACCGCGACACCGCCGCCGGGCGGCTCGACCTGCCGAGCGTGGTGCTGTCGCTCGGCGCGATCCTGCCGGTCGTCTACGCCCTCAAGGAGACGGCCAAGGCCGGCGTGTCGCCGGTCAACGCGGTCGTGCTCGCCGTCGGCGTGGCGGTCGGCGCGGTGTTCGTCCGCCGGCAGCGCGGCCTGGCCGACCCGGTGCTGGACCTGAGGCTCTTCCGGGTGCGGGCGTTCGCCGCGGCGGTGAGCATCATGCTGGTCGGCGCGCTCACCATGGGCGGGGTCTTCCTGCTGGTCAGCCAGTACCTGCAGATGGTCGCCGGGCTGACCGCGGTGCAGGCCGGGCTCTGGCTGGTGCCGCAGGCGGGCGCGGTGGTGGTCGGGTCGCTGATCGCGCCGCGGCTGGCGCGGCGGTTCCGGCCGGAGTTCGTGCTCGGTTTCGGGATGCTGGTCGCGGCGGGCGGGATCGTGCTGTTCACGCAGGCCACCGGCGCGGGCGGGGTGGCGTTCGTGGTGGCGGGCATGTCGATCGCGAGCTTCGGGATGGGGCCGCAGGGCGTGCTGTGCACCGAGATGGTGGTCGGCTCGGTGCCACCCCGGAAGGCCGGGGCCGCGTCGGCGATGTCGGAGACCAGCGGCGAGTTCGGCATCGCCATGGGGATCGCGGTGTTCGGCAGCGTCGGCACGGCCGTCTACCGCGACCAGGTCGCCGTGCCCGAGCAGGTGCCCGCCGAGGCCGCCGCCCTGGCGACCGACAGCATGGCCGGCGCGCTGCGGGCGGCGGGCGCCCTGCCCGAGCCGGCGGCCGACGCCGTGCTCGCCACCGCGCGGGACGCCTTCACGTCCGGGCTGCACACCGTCGCCGTCGTCGGCGCGTCGGTCGTCGTGGTGTTCGCGGTGGTCGGCATGATCGCGCTGCGCGGGACCGGCCGCGTCGAGGAGCCGGTCCCCGCCCTGGAGAGCAGCTGACCGCTCAGGCCGGGGCGCGCAGCGACGCGACGGCCGCCGCGATCCCCTTCTTGTCGTAGCTGTTCGTGGGCAGCGTGGCGCCGTGGGCGTGGCGGACGACGCCCTGGCGGTCGACGAGGACGCTGCCGGACTGCTGCAGCGACCCGAAGACCTTCCGGCCCAGGCCGACGACCTCGTGCGGGCTCTCGCGGCGGCCGGTGAGGACGGGGAACGGGATCCGGCGCTTCGCCTTCCACGCGGCCGCCGCCTCGCGGTCCTCCGGCACCGCGATGAGGACGCGGACGTCGTCGGCGGCCAGCTCGTCGGCGCGGTCGACGAGGTCGCGGACGTGCAGGTTGCAGACCGGGCACGACGTCGATCGCACGAAGAAGAGCAGCACCGCGTGCCGTCCCCGGTAGTCGGACAGGCTGACGGCCTGCCCCGCGGTGTCTTCCAGGGCCAGGTGCGGTGCGGGTGATCCGGCTTCGAGCACGGTGGGGTTCCTTTTCGGAGCGGGGTGGTCGGGAAGGTCAGATCCGGTCGGAGGACGAGGGCGGGACGGCCCCGCCACCCAGGCCGAGCCGGAGCGCGGTCCTGGCCCGGTGCAGGTGGGACTTCATCGCCGGGGTGCTCAGCCCGAGCGCCTCGGCGACCTCCCGCCCCGGCCGGCCCAGCACGTCGCGCATGACCAGCACGCGGCGCTGGACGTCGGGCAACGCCCGGATCGCCGCCGCCACGCGTTCGGCTTCCAGCCGCCTGAGCACTTCGTCCTCGGCGGAGGCCACCGGGACGTCGTCGGCCTCGTCGTAGCCGTCGAACAGCCGCCGGGCGCGGCGCAGGCACTCGTGCCGGACGACCCGGAACATCCAGGACGCGAGCGCCGCCGTGGCCCGCAGGGAGCCGATCTTGCGGTAGAGGACGATCAACGCCTCCTGCGCCGCGTCCTCGGCGTCCTGCGGCGACGCGCACAGGTGCCCGGCGAAGCGCAGCACGTGCGGATGGGCGCCGTGCACCACCGCGGCGAGCGACTCCAGGTCACCGCCCTGCGCGGCCTCGATGAGCTGCTCGCTCGCCCAACCGCGGTCGACCACGTCCACCCCCGCCGCACGTGTCCCTCTTGTCGTAACCATCGCCCATAAGAGACCCCGACACCGAGAAAGGATTCACCCCGTCGTTCAGACGATCGCGGTCGTGCCGTCGAAGCGGGTGTAGGTGAAGCCGTCGAACTCCTCGGTGAGGGTGCGGCGCAGGTCGGTGAGCACGTGGTCGGCGACCGCCTCGCCCAGGAGCAGCCCGGCGGTGGTGTCGGAGCGCCAGTGCACGCCGGCGAAGTTGCGGCCGTAGGCGGCGTTGAAGGCGAGTTTGTCCAGTTCTCCGCCGACCGTGAGCGCGGGCCCCCGGTAGCGGCGCAGCGACGTGCCGTCCGCGCTGGGCACGACCGGGTCGCGCAGGACGAAGGACTCGTCGTAGAACGCCTTGAGCACGGTCGCGCAGGCGCCCGCGACGGTGGCGTGCGCGGCGGTGTAGGCGGGGTGGGTGGGACATCCCCGCGGGTAGGCCATGGGCAGCAGCAGGGTGCCGTGCTCGGCCCGGACGCGGTCCGGCGCCTCGGCGTCGAGCAGTTGCGGGTGCAAGGGGTGCTCGATCCGGCCGAGGGCGTGGTTGTGGGCGTGGCCGGCGAACTCCTCGGGCCGGAGCCTGCGGTGCACGCACCACTTCTGGAACCACGCGGCCAGCTGCGCGGCCTGCACGACGCGCGCGACCAGGTCGAGGGGGTGGGACCAGTCGAAGGTGACGCCGGGCCGGGTCTCGGCGCGCAGGTAGGGGTTGTTGCGGTCCCAGGCGTCGGGGCCCTGGTCGATCAGCAGGAGGCTCGCCATCAGGTAGGGCTGCTGGGTGAAGTTCAGGCGGGAGTACTCGGCGAGGTCGCGGCCGTTGCGCGGGTAGCGGGCGGTGCCGTCGTAGGTGCTCTCGCGGGCCGGGTGGTGACCCCGGATGTTCCGCAGCCACTCGTCGTAGTCGGTGAGGTGGTCGTCGCGCGGCGCGGGCACGCGGTAGGTCTGCCTGATCGTCGCGGCGCCGAAGGGGACGTCGCGCAGGAGGAACTGCGAGACGTACGGCCCGTTCAGGGCGCCGGGCATCGGGCCGCGGAACACGGTCGCCGGTGTGACGCGCCCGTGGTCGGTCGGGCCCTCGTAGCCGGTGAGGCGGGACAGGTCGCGGCAGGCGGCGGCGATGAGCGGATCGGTGTCGTAGGCGGTGAACGGCACGTCGCGGCACAGCGCCTGCCAGTACAGCTCGACCAGCTCCGCGGCCGTCGTCGCCCCGGCGAACGGTGGTGGCGGCGGCACGGTCAGCTGGTGGGAGTCGGCGCCGACCAGGCCGTAGGTGAACGCGGCGTGCGGGTTGGTCAGCCCGACCGGCCCGTCCACGACGATCCCGTCCAGGTCGCCGGGTTCGTGGCCGGAGACCGCGCGCACCAGGCTCGCGTAGGCGGCCGGGTCCACACGTCCCAGCTCGTCGTGGGGCAGCCCTTTGCCGTAGTTGCCGATCAGATCGGGGTGGGCCGCTTCGTCACCATTGTCGTGGTGCTGGGCGGCGGGCAACGCACGTTGGCGCGCGGCCGCCTGCTCGCGGATCCGGTACGCCCGGTCCCGGCGCGCGTCCGGCGGCACGGGCTCGCCGCGGACCTCCGCGCGGGCGACGGCGCCGGGCAGGCCGGCGGTGAGCCCGGCCGCGCCCAGCCCGCCGAGGACGGCGCGACGGCTGACCGGGCGGTGCTCCGACGCGGTGTGGACCGGTTCGCCCGACGGCACTGCCACGACTGCCCGTCCTGTCCTCGGCTGCGGCTCTCGTCGGCCCGGGGTGTCGGTCGACCTCCCGGGCCCGGGAGCCAGCATCGCGCGAAGCGCCGGCGTCGCGGAACGGCGGAACCGACCGTCCACCCGAAGGTGCGACACCACCCGCCTGCCGCCCGGCATCCTGCGCCGTCACCCGGACGGTGGCCGGACAACCGTTCACCGACGACCGCTCACCGACGACCGCTCACCGGTGAAGCCGGGGCGTGAACGGCCGCCGACCGCCGGGCCGAGGGCGGCGGCTTCTGGATCTCCTCGACGGCCGGTCAGGACGCGTTCGGCAGGGTCACCTGGCCGCGGAACAGGAGGCGGACGCCGTCCGAGCTGATCGCGGTGCGCCCGTGCAGGGTGCGCTGGTTGTCGATCACCAGCAGGTCGCCCGGCTGCCAGCGGTGCTGGTAGAGGTAGCGCGGGGAGTGCAGGTGGTCCGACAGCTCCTTGAAGAACTTGTCCGACGCGGCCTCGTCCACGCCCGCCAGGCGCACCAGCCAGCCGCGCGGCACGTCCGGCGCGAACCGCAGCGCCAGGTTCAGCGACCGGACCCGGCCGTAGTCGCGGGTGGTGGCGATGCCGTACCAGTCGGCGGCCACCTGGGTCGGAGAAGTCCTTGGCGAACAACACGATCAGGTCGACCTGCTCGCCGACCAGCAGCCCGTCGGTGTGCAGCGGCAGCGGGCCGCGGCCGGTCACGACCTTGTCCTCGTCCCGCGACGCGTTGAGCTTGAGCAGGTCGGCCCGGTCCTCGCCGAACTTGTGGTCGACGGGGTAGGTCACCGTCCCCGAGTCGATGCCACCGGACAGCAACGTCGCGTAACCCGCGCCCGGCTGCCCGTCGGCGATCGCGCCGATCACACCGTCCAATTCGGACAGTTGAGCCTTGCCCGCCGTCAGCGGGTCGTCGCGGTGCGGTTCGCGGAACCGCTCCAGCAGGTCGTCCGACTGCTCGGTGGTGCGGCGCCAACCGGAGGCGGCGAGCGTCCGGCGCTCGCGCGTGGAGTGGCGCAGCCGTCGCACGCCGAGGACCAGCGTCGCCTCGGGGTCCGCGCCCACCGGCACGGGCGAGGTCCGGACGTCCAGGCCCAGCGCCGGCAGCACGAGCGCGGCCAGCAGCAGGTCGGTGAAGTAGGCGAACCCGCCCGGGCCCTCCGGGGCGTAGACCGCCTCCTCGTTGAACACCGACGTGGACGCCGGCACGGAGCCCTCGGCGACGCGGATCACGGTCCGCTGCCCGGGTTCCGCGGGCAACTCGCCGTCCGGCGCGGCGCCGTGCGGTCGTCCGGGTTGGCTCGCCTGGAAAAGCACCGGGACGCGGACGGCGGACCTGCCGCGATCCGCGGTGAACCCCTTGTCGCGCAAGCCGAAGCGCCGACGCCCCCCAGTGCCCCGCCGCGCGTCCCCCGACGTCCGCGCGCGGACGCCAGGGTCGCCCAGGGCCCGTCGCGGGGGCAATGCGCGGCCGGAAACCCTCCCGGATCATGGGAGTCGCGGCTGGCTCACCCGATCGAAGGACGTGCGCGCGATGGATAGTTATGCAACGCTGCGTCGGCCGTCTCGGTGCTCTGTCGCCAGAGCGCATGTTGACTATGCAGTGTAAGGTATGTCCATCCATTGGGCGGGGTGGCCGCACACGAGCAGATCTGAGGTGTCCATGACGGAGACGGCGGTGCCGCGGGGCTTTCGCGGGATCACGAAGAACATGGGGCTGAAGGACGTCGGCGACGACTTCGCCGCCGTGGTCTCGGAGGTGCCGGCGCGGTCGGCCGCGGTGTTCACCAAGTCGCGGTTCGCCGGCCCCAGCGTGGTCCTGAGCCGCGAGTCCGCGGCGACGGGCCACTGCCGCGGCATGGTGGTGCTGTCGCGCAACGCCAACGTCGCCACCGGGCGGGCGGGCGTCGCGCACGCCGTCGAGGTGCGCCGGCGCGTGGCCGAGATCGCCGGTGTGGCGCCGGAAGAGGTCGTCATCGGCTCGACCGGCGTGATCGGCCGGCCGTACCCGATGGAGAGCATCCGGGCCAACCTCGACGCGCTCGCGTGGCCGTTCCCGGAAGCCGACTACGAGCGGGCCGCGACGGCGATCATGACCACCGACACCCGCCCGAAGTCCTGCCACGTCCGCGTCGGCGACGCCGTGCTCGTCGGCATCGCCAAGGGCGTCGGCATGATCGAGCCGAACATGGCCACCATGCTGGCGTTCTTCTTCACCGACGCCGACGTCGACGGCGACGAGCTGGACGCCGCGTTCCGCCGCGTCGTCGACCGCACGTTCAACGCGCTGAGCATCGACACCGACACCTCGACCAGCGACACCGCGGCGATCTTCGCCAACGGCCTGGCCGGCCCCGTCGACCGGAACGAGTTCGAGCAGGCCCTCTACGACTGCGCGCTGCACCTCGTGCGGGAGATCGCCTCCGACGGCGAGGGCGCGAGCAAGCTGATCGAGGTGCGCGTCACCGGCGCCCGCGACGACGCGCAGGCCAAGCTGGTCGGCAAGAGCGTCGTCAACTCCCCGCTGGTCAAGACCGCCGTGCACGGCTGCGACCCGAACTGGGGCCGCATCGCCATGGCGATCGGCAAGCTCGAGGACGAGACCGACATCGTCCCCGAGAACGTCCGCATCCTGTTCGACGACCTGCCCATGCACCCCGAGGAGCCGAGCGACGCGCTGCTGGAGCGCGCGGCCAAGTACCTCGGCGCCGACGAGGTCGTCATCAACATCGACCTGGGCATCGCGGACGGCGCGTTCACCGTCTACGGCTGCGACCTCACCGAGGGCTACGTCCGGATCAACGCCGACTACACGACCTGACGACGGCCGGTTCACGGCGACGCCAAGGCGCGCGTGATCTCCGCCTCCAGGCGGGTCACGGTCACGCGCGCCGAGAACAGCCGCTCGGTGTCGAGGTCGACGTCGAAGACCTCCTCCAACGCGGACAGGGCCTGGATCAGCGTCGCCGAGTTCACCCCGCTGGTCTCCCGGACGTCCGCGGCGAACCCGGCGAGCGACGGCTCGTCGACGCCGCGCGAGCCCGCCGACACCGGCGTGTCGACCACCACCACGCGTGTCACCGACGCACCGCACACACGTGCCACCTCGAACGCCAGCGCGCCGCCGAACGACCAGCCGCCCAGCACGAGCGGCACGTCACCGGACCGGACGTCGGCGGGCAGCCGCTCCACGCAGCGGCGGGCGAGGTCGGGCAACGTCAGCGCGTCGTCCGGTTGCGGTCCGTCGAAGCCGACGACGTGCGCCTCGACGTCCACCGGCAGGTCGCGGACCACGGGGGAGTAGCAGGACACCCCGCCACCGACCGGCGGGAAGAGGACCAGCCGCAGGCGTGGCGTCGCCGCCGCACGTGGTTGGTAGGTCCAGATGATCTGGTCCGGTTGACGTGCGTGCCGGCACCGTGCGGCGAGTCCGGCAACGGTCGGGTCGACCATGAAGTCGCCGAACGACACGGCGTACCCGAACCTGGCGCGCAGCAGGGACAGCAGCCGGATCACGTCGTACGAACCGCCGCCCGCGTCGAAGAAGCCGCCCTCGCCGGGCGGCTCGCCCAGCCCTTCCTGCCAGCAGGCCGCGACCTCGTGCCCGACGAGGTCGCGCGGCGGTGGCGCGGCACCGACCTGATCGACCGCGAAGCGGCGATGGCCGACTACGTCGAGTCGGTGATGCCCGGCCTGACCCTCGACGACCTCGCCGCGGCCCGCGCCGAGGTGCGCGAGCACGGCAAGGGCCTCGGCGTCACGATCGGCGGGTGAGCAGGCGTGACCGCCGCGGCGGTGCTCGGGTTCGCCGGGCCTGTGCCTGCTGCCGGCCATCACCCCCGGACCGGACACCTTCCTGGTGCTGCGGTACGGCCTGGGCGGCGCGCGGTTCGGCGTGGCCGCGTCCGCGGGGTCGGGGATCGGCTCGCTGTTCTGGGCGGCGGCCGTGGCGCTTGGGTTGGCGGACCTGCTCAGCTCCTCGCCCACCGCGTTCCTGGTGGTGAAGGTCGTCGGCGGCCTGTACCTGCTGTCCTGGGGGTGGTGGGGTTCCTGCAACGCGACCAGGTGGTCGACCCGGGCGATGGCGGCCCGGTGCGGTGGCGGTGGGGGCCGTCGTTCCGGTCGGGTGTGCTCTCCTGCCTGCTCAACCCCAAGGTCGGCTTGTTCTTCCTGGCCGTGGTGCCGCAGTTCCTGCCCGCCGAGGCCATCAACGTGGGCACGATCATGCTGCTCGGCCTGATCGACGCGGTGGTGGCGCTGGCGGCGCCGGCGGTCGGCGCGGCCAGGGCGGTCCTGTGGTTGCGCCGGCCCAAGGTGTCGCGCACGATGGCGGGCCTGAGCTCCGCCGCGTTGTGCGCGCTGGGCGTCGGCACCATCGTCGCGGTCGTGTGACCCGCGATGCGCCACCGCTGTGCCGACGGAGTGATCATCCTTTTCCGACCGGCGCCCAACCTGCAGACTTCAGCCATGCGGACGATCGACTGGGTGGACGGCCGGATCATCGCGATCGAGCAGACCCTGTTGCCGGACGTCGTGACGACGCTGCGGATCGACACGGTGGACCAGCTCGTCGACGCGATCAGGAGACTGGCGATCCGGGGTGCGCCCGCGCTGGGCGTCGCCGGCGCGCTGGGGGTGGCGCTGGCCGCCGGCGGTGGCGGGGACGTGCGCGCGGAGGCGGCGCGGCTGCGGGCCGCCCGGCCGACGGCGGTGAACCTAGCCTGGGGCGTGGACCGGGTGCTGGCCCGGCTCGACGAGGGCCTCGACGCGGTGGTCGCCGAGGCCGTCCACGTCCTCGAAGACGACGTCCGCCGCAACCGCGCGCTGGGGCTCCGCGGCGCGCGGTGGCTGGTCGACCGGCTCGGCGGACCGGTCAACGTGCAGACCCACTGCAACGCGGGCGCCCTGGCCTGCGTCGAGTGGGGCACCGCCCTCGGCGTGGTGCGGGCGTTGCAGGAGGACGGCGCGCTAGGCCACGTCTACGTGGACGAGACGCGGCCGCTGCTCCAAGGCAGCCGGTTGACGGCGTGGGAACTCGCCGCGATGGGCGTCGCGCACACCGTCGTGGTCGACTCGGCGGGACCGACCGTGATTGCCAAGGGCCTGGCCGACGCGGTCGTGGTGGGTGCGGACCGCATCGCGGCCAACGGCGACGTGGTCAACAAGATCGGCACCTACCCGCTGGCGCTGGCCGCGGCGCGGGCGGGCATCCCGTTCGTCGTCGCGGCGCCCGAGTCGACCATCGACCTGGCCACCCCCGACGGCGCGCACGTGGAGATCGAGGTGCGCGACCCGGCGGAGGTCGTCGGGGACCGCGCCACCGCCGCGCTGAACTTCGCCTTCGACGTCACCCCGGCCGACCTGGTCACGGCCATCGTCACCGACGAACGGACGATCTGTGGAAAACCGCTGGGCTGAAACGGAAACGCACTCCGACGAGCTGGACGCCTGCGTGTACGGGTCGCGGCTGCTCGGCCGCGAGCCGGACCTCGTGCTGCACGGCGGCGGCAACACCTCGGTCAAGACGTCCACCGTGGACATCACCGGCCGTGCGGTGGACGTGCTGCACGTCAAGGGGAGCGGCTGGGACCTCGCGACCATCGAGCGGGCCGGGTTCGCGCCGCTGCGGCTGGACCGCCTGCGCGAGCTGCTGACCGTGCCCAGCCTGCCGGACTCCGCGATGATGAACGAGCTGCGGTGCGCGTTGCTGGACGCGAGCGCGCCCGACCCGAGCGTGGAGACGCTGCTGCACGCCGTGCTGCCGCACCCGGCCGTGCTGCACAGCCACGCCGACGCCGTGATCACGTTGACCAACCTGGACAAACCGCTGGTGGAGGAGGTCTTCGGCGACCGGGTCGTGGTGATCCCGTACGTGATGCCGGGGTTCGCCCTCGCCCGCACGTGCGCGGAGCTCTTCCCCCGGCACGTCGGTGAGCGCACCATCGGCGTGGTGCTGCTCAACCACGGCCTGTTCACGTTCGGGGAGGACACCAGGCAGGCCTACGACCGGCACGTCGAGCTGGTCGGCGACGCCGAGGCGTTCCTGTCCCGGCACCGGCCCGCGCGGAGGTCCGTGCCCGCGCCCCCGGTCGACCGCCACCGGCTCGCCGGTCTCCGCCGGCGGATCTCGGACGTGGCCGGCGCGCCGGTGATCGTGAGCCGGCACGCCGACGACGCCACGATGGCCTTCGTCACCCGGCCGGACCTCGCCGACGTGGCCACGCGGGGCCCGGCGACGCCCGACCACGTGATCCGCACCAAGCGCGTCCCGCTGGTCGGCGACGACGTCGACGGCTACGCGGCCGACTACCGCCGGTACTTCGACGAGCACGCGGGCCCTGGCCTGACCATGCTCGACCCCGCGCCGCGCGTCGTGCTCGACCCCGGGCTCGGCCTGCTCTCGGTCGGCAGGCGGGCCAAGGACGCCGACATCGCCCGCGACATCTACGCCCACACGATCGAGGTCATCGAGCGGGCGGAGGAGCTGGGCGGGTACCGGGCGTTGCCGCCGGCCGACCTGTTCGACATGGAGTACTGGGAGCTGGAGCAGGCCAAGCTGCGGCTCTCCGGCGCGCCGGCCGAGTTCACCGGCGAGGTCGCGCTGGTCACCGGCGCGGCGTCCGGCATCGGCCGGGCGTGCGCGGACGCGTTGCGGGCCAAGGGCGCGAGCGTGATCGGCCTCGACCTCACGCCGACCGAGAGCCGCGCGGACTACCTCGGCCTCCAGGTCGACGTCACCGACCCGGCGGCGGTCGAGGCCGCGATCGACCGGGGCGTGGAGCGGTTCGGCGGGCTCGACGTGCTGGTCGCGTCCGCCGGGGTGTTCCCGGGCGACACCCCGATCGCCGAGCTGGACCCGACCACGTGGCGGCGGACGATGTCGGTCAACGTGGACGCGATCGCCGCACTGTTCGCCCAAGCGCACCCGCTGCTCAAGCTCGCGCCGCGCGGCGGGCGGGTGGTGGTCGTGGCCTCCAAGAACGTGCCCGCCCCCGGACCGGGCGCGGCGGCCTACTCGGCCTCGAAGGCGGCGGTCACCCAACTGGCCAGGGTCGCCGCGCTGGAGTGGGCGGCCGACGGCATCAGGGTCAACGCGGTCCACCCGGACGCGGTCTTCGACACCGGTCTGTGGACCGCCGACGTGCTCGCCCGGCGCGCCGGGCACTACGGCCTGAGCGTCGAGGCCTACAAGCGGCGCAACCTGCTCGGCGCCGAGATCACCAGCGCGGCGGTGGGCCGGGTGATCGCGGAGCTGTGCTCGGACACGTTCGCCCACACCACCGGCGCGCAGGTGCCGGTCGACGGGGGGAACGAACGCGTGATCTGATCCCTCGCCCCGACTCCGCTCCGCCCACCGTGTCCTCTGTGGACGGAGCGGGGTCGGCGCATCGTCCCGCTGACGGGAGCGGCCCGGCCCGCGCGGGGTGCGGACCGGGGGTCAGGCGAGCGGGATGTCGTGGCCGGGGCCCCGCTCGTCCTGCGGGCGCGGGCCGAAGTAGCGGCGGTCGGCCTCGTCGATGCGCAGGTCGTTGATGCTCGCCTCGCGGCGGCGCATCAGGCCGTTGTCGGCGAACTCCCACAGCTCGTTGCCGTAGGAGCGGAACCACCGGCCCTCCGCGTCGTGCCACTCGTACTGGAAGCGGACGGCGATGCGGTTCTCGCGGAAGCCCCACAGGCTCTTGCGCAGGACGTAGTCGAGTTCGCGAGCCCACTTGGCGGTGAGGAAGTCGACGATCTCCGCGCGGCCGGTGACGAAGACGTCCCGGTTGCGCCACACCGAGTCCTCGGTGTACGCGAGGGCGACGCGGTGCGGGTCGCGGGTGTTCCAGGCGTCCTCGGCGGCTTGGACCTTGGCCAGGGCGGCGTCGACGTCGAACGGCGGGAACGGCGGACGTGCTTCGGTCATGGCTGGGCGGTCCTCCACGGTGCGGTGAGCGGCGGGTTGTCGGGGGCGGGGGCCGGGGAGTCGGCCCGCAGCGGCAGCAGTCGGCCGGCGACCACGTGCCGCGGGGTGAAGTGGACGCGGCGGCCGGTGCGGTCGTCGTCGCCGGGAACGCCCGGGCGGGTCCACTCCACCTCGGCCCGGCCGGACAGGTGCAGGGTGCGGCCGGTGGCGAAGTCGCAGAACAGCAGCGCGGCGTCGGGGTCGGACGCCAGGTTGCCGAGGGTGTTGAACATGTTGTTGCCCGAGTAGTCCGGCCACCACAGCGCCCCGTCCTCGACGCGGACGAAGCCGGGCGCCCCACCGCGGTGCGAGGCGTCGTTGCCGCGGGTGGGGTGGGTGGTGCCGAGCAGGAAGGTGTCGGACCGGCGGACCAGGTCGACGTCCTCCGGCGCGAGGTCCGTGCCGCGGCGGACCGGCGCCGCGCCCGGGGACGTGCCGTCGGTGCGGTGGAGGCGTCGGGCCTGGATGTACCGGGGGCAGTTGCCGTACGCCTGCTCCACGTCGACGCGCAGCCCGTCGTCCCCGGCGTCGGACAGCGTGCCGTTGACGCGCAACCGCCTGCGGGTGGCGAACTCGACCACGATCAGCCCGGCCGGCTGGTCCGCCGGCAGGCCGCGGAGCGGGTCGCCCTCGGCCGGCGACGTCCGCACCGCGAGGGCGGTCGGGGTGTCGACGTGGAGGAAGCCCGGCGGCCCGGTCAGCGGTGAGAGCCACAGCGAGCCTTCGGTGTCGCGCGCGGTGATCGCGGCGAAGGTGCGGTCCGCCAGGAACCGCGTCGCCCCGTCGCCGAGCCCGGCGGGCGCCACCATGCCCGCGAGCCGGGCGGCGTCCAGGGAGACGCCCGCGCGGCGCTGCACGGCCAGTTCGCCCTCGTGGAAGCCCGCGGTGTCGGCACGGGTCGGATCGGTCATGCGGGAAGCACCCCTTCGATCACCGGTTCTGACGTTTGCAGGTGCCAGTAACCGTTAGAACGACCATGGCATGCGCCGGTGCCCGTGTCAACGGATAGAGACCTCTGCAACCGTTAGAAGTGGGGTAGCCTCGACCGCATGGACACCGACGCGCCGCTGCTGGGCGAGCCGCTCCCGGTGGAGTTGATGAACACCGTCTGGGCCGACCGCGACGGCGTGCACGACGCGCTGCGCGACCCCGACGGCACCAGGGCCTGGCTGCGCGCCGTCTGCGCCAGGACGGACTTGCTGACCCCCTGCGACCTCGACGCGCTCACCGCGGCCGACCTCGACCGCCTCGGCCACCGGTTGATCGGCCTGCGCGACGCGCTGCGCCGGCTGGCGACCGAGGCCACCGGGGACCCGCGCCCGGCCGCCGCCTCCGACCTCCGCGGCCTGGACGCGGCCGTGACCGAGCTCAACCGGGCCGCCGGCGACACGCCACACTGGTCGGCGCTGTCCTGGACCCCCGGCCAGGCCCCGTCACGGCGCACCCGCACGGGCGGGCCGGCCGCTTCCGCCGCCGTCTCCGCCATCGCCGAGGACGCCATCGCGCTCTTCGGCCAGGACACGCGCCACCAGCTGCGCGCCTGCCTCGGCCCCGGCTGCGTCCTGTACTTCCTCAAGAACCACCCCCGCCGGGAGTGGTGCTCGGCGGGCTGCGGCAACCGCGCTCGTTCCGCCCGCCACTACCAGCGCCACCGCGGCGCGACGGCCTGACCGTCGCGTCGCGGCGTCTCCGACCGGGGTCAGCGACCCAGGTCGCGGAGCTGGTGCTGCAACTTGTCGTGCAGCAGGTCCACCGCCTCCTGGTAGGTCTCCGCGGTCGCGGCGGCGTTCACCGGCGTCCCGTTGACGTCCAGCGACGCGTGCGCCACCAGCAGGCGCGGCCCGTCCGTGCTCAGCCGCACCTTGGCGTAGGAGATGTCGGCGGGGGAGTACTTGGCGATGGCGGAGACCTTGGCGCGGGCGTACTCGGCGGCCTCGCCGGGCAGCCCGGGGGCCAGGTCGACCCGGATGTCGGCGATCTCGTGCACGTGGCTCATGCCTCCACCCTCCTCCCTTTTCCGCGACACCGCGCCGGAGCTTTCCTCGGGGTCGGTCCGGGAGAGTCGCGGCGTGGGCACCGGCCTGGTGCGACGCCCCCGTCGGTAACCTCGTGCCGGAGCTCGGTTCGGCCGGGCGGCGACTGGGGGAACACGTGGCAGGCGCACCGAAGCGGTCGTACGTCGACGAGATCTGCGAGCTCGTCGGGTGGCGGGCCGGTGGTTTCCGGCCGGGGCTGGACTGGGCCACCGTCGAACGCGAGCTGGGAACACCGCTCCCCGGCGACTACAAGGAGTTGCTCACGCGGTTCCCCTCCGGTGGTTTTCGCGGCGCCATCCAGTTCTTCAACCCCGGTCAGAGCGCGGAGGAGTGCGGAGGGGCCAAGGCGCACAACGACGAGCTGCTGGAGATCTTCGGCGACGAGGACCTCGACTACCTGCGAGGCGTCCCGTACCGGCTGTTCCCGGCGCCCGGTGGCCTCTACCCGTGGGGGATCGACGGCGCCGGGGGAACGTTCTGGTGGATCACCGACTCGGCGGACCCGGACGAGTGGCGGGTCGCCTACCACGACCGCGACCAGTGGCACGAGGAGCACCCCGGGCCGATGACGAGCGCCATCCACGAGCTGCTGCTGAGCACCGGCGAGGACAACCTCCTCCGGTGGGACATGGCCGGCAGGCCGGTGGACTTCAGCGGCCACTGGGGCGACCGGCACGTCTCCCACCAGGGCTGAGACGCATCCCGACGTGCCGTCAGGCGCCGGCGGTGAACCGGTCGGAGCACGCCCGTCCGGTTACCGGCCGCGGCGTTCGAGGAGGCTCTCGACCCCGAGGAGGAACGTCTCGCCGATCGGTTTCGGGTCGGTCAGGCAGCCCGCGGCCATGGCGCCGTCCCGCAGCATGGCGAAGTGGCGGCCGGCGGCGTCCGGGTCGGGTTTCCCGGTGGCGGCCAGGAGTTCGGTGACCGCGGTCAGGAACCACTGCCGGTGCCTGAGGACCGCCTGGTGGACGGGGTGGGCCGGGTCGGGGTACTCGGCGGCGGCGTTGAGGAACGCGCAGCCCCGGAAGTCGGGCCGCTGGATGTCCTCGGCGATGGACCGGGCGACGGTGCGGACGACGTCGTCGGGGGAGGTGTCCTGGGCCCGCGCGGCGTCCATGCGTGCGCGGATCGCCTCGTCGGCCAGCGTCAGGTAGGCGACGACGAGGTCGTCCTTGCCCGGGAAGTGCCGGTACAGGGTGGCTCGCGTGACCCCCGCGGCGGCGATGATGCGATCGATGCCCACCGAGTGGAGCCCTTCGGCGTAGAACAGCGCGCTGGCCGTGGTGAGCAGTCGCGTCCGAGCTTCCGACATCCGTTTCCCCCCTTCGAGGTCCGGTCCCGAGGCTAGCAGATAGAACGGTCGGTCTTGACAGTCGAGCGCGCGTGCCGCACGCTCTCAGGTGTACCGATCGTTCTATCTACCTCGGGTCGTCACCGTCTCGACCGTCGAAAGAGGGAATCCGATGTCCAGCTCCACCGAAGCCCGCACCCCGGTGGCCGAGGTCGACGGCGCCAAGGCGCTGCGCACCCTGTACTTCGTCCGATTCGGCTTCGCGATCGTCTGGGCGGGCCTGCTCGCCCTCACCGCCTCGACGCTCACCCCGTTCGCCATCGCGCTGCTGGTGATCTACCCGCTGTTCGACGTCGCCGCCGCCGTGGTCGACCTCCGCTCCTCCGGAGCCGCGCGACCTCGGGTGCCGCTGTACGCCAACATGGCGCTGAGCCTGCTCACCGCCGTCGGCTTGGCCGTCGCCGTCACCTCCGGCATCCCGAGCGTCCTGCGGGTGTGGGGCGCCTGGGCGATCGCGGCGGGCATCGTGCAGCTGATCGTCGCGGTCCTGCGCTACCGGCTCGGCGGCCAGTGGCCGATGATCCTCAGCGGTGGGCTCTCCGCGGTCGCCGGCACGACGTTCGTGGTGCAGGCCGCCGGAACGGCCGCGTCGCTCACCAACGTCGCCGGTTACGCGGCCGTGGGCGGCGTCTTCTTCCTGATCTCCGCGATCCGCCTGCACCTGCGCGGTCGCTGAGGACGTCGCCGGGGCGGCCGGGGTTCACGCGATCGCGTCCAGGCGGGCCAGGTCCTCCTCGGTCAGCCGCAACCCGGCCGCGGCCACGTTCTCCGCGAGGTGCGCCGGGTTGCCGGTGCCGGGGATGGCGAGGACGTTGGGCCCCTGGTGGAGCGTCCAGGCCAGGCGGACCTGGGCGGGGGTGGCGTCGTGCGCCCTCGCGACCTCGGCGATCACGTCCTTGCCGGTCTCGTCGGCCGCCGCGAACGGCGACGAGCCGGGGATCGCGGCCCCGATGGCGAAGAACGGCACGAACGCGACGCCGTGCTCCGCGCACAGCTCGACGAGCGCGTCGTCCTCGCGGCGCGTGACGAGTCCGTACTGGTTCTGGACGCACACCACCGGCGCGATCGCGAGGGCCTCCCGCAGGTGCTCGACGCCCACGTTCGAGATGCCGAGGTGCCGGACGAGACCTTCCTGCCGCAGCTCGGCGAGCGCCCCGAAGCGGTCCGCGATGGAGCCCTCGCCCCGTTCGAGCCCCCGGCCGATGCGGAGGTTGACGACGTCGAGGTGGTCGAGGCCGAGCTGGCGGATGTTCTCCTCGACCTGGCCGCGCAGACCCTTCTCGTCGTCCACGTGGAGCCAGTCGCCGGCCGGGTCGCGGCCGGGGCCGACCTTGGTGGTGATGACCAGGTCGTCCGGGTAGGGCGCGAGGGCGGTGTTGATCAGCTCGTTGGCCGAGCGCAGCGCGGAGAAGTAGAAGGCGGCCGTGTCGATGTGGTTGACGCCCAGCTCGACGGCTTTCCGGAGGACCTCGATGGCCCGGCCGCGGTCGCTGGGGCCGCCGTCGGCGTCGCTCATCAGCCGCATGGCCCCGAAGCCGAGGCGGTTGACCGTCCGGTCGCCGAGATCCCAGGTGCCGGCGGCGGTCGCGTCGATCGTTGTGCTCATGGCTCCAGCTTCGGTCTTCCGGGTGCGGCCCGCCGGGAATGGCAACTTCTTGCCGGGATTGGCGACGGGGTTGCGCCGCGCGGAGACTGGGTGGCATGAGCCTCGACCACGTGCCCGTCCTCCACGGCGACGAGGAGTTGTTCAGCCGCACGGCCCACCTGTTCGCGACCGCGACCGAGATCACGTGCGCCGCGCGGGACCTGAACACGTGGGCGGCGACGCGGCCACGTCCCCGTGACGCACGGCCGGCGTCGATGCCGAGGCTGCGCAAGCTGTACCGGCCCGAGGTGCTGCTGAACCCGTCGATGGCGCAGCACCTCCGCGCCACCGCGGCGCGGGGCGCGGAGGTGCGGATCACGCAGGACGACATCAACGAGACGATCATCATCGACCGCCGGCTCGCGATCCTGGCGGGTGACGTGGTGGACGGCCGCCGCGGCTACGGCATCGTGACGGAGCCGGCGGTGGTGCAGAACGTGGCGTCCCTGTTCGACGCCGCGTGGCGCTCGGGGACCGACCTGGCGGTGTACGACGCCCAGCACGCGGAGCTGCGCGCGCTCGCGCCGCGGGTGCTGGAGCTGCTGGCGTCGGGCTGCAAGGACGAGACGGCGGCCCGCACGCTCGGCCTCGGCGTGCGGACCTACCGGCGTCGGGTCGCGGAGCTGATGGCCGTCCTGGGCGCGGACTCCCGCTTCCAGGCCGGGGCGAGGGCCCGCGACCTCGGCCTGATCTGAGCGGCTGTCGCACCGCGCCGGTCGCCGACGCGATCACGGCGCGGGGGAGCGACCCCGGTCAGCGGCGGCCGGGGTCGACCAGGAACGGGTTCCTGCCCTCGGTCCAGCCGAGGAACCGCAGGCCGGTGCCGTTCCGCACCGTGCCGGCCGCCGTGAAGCGACCGCCGTGGAGCACGTGCAGCAGACCGTCGGCCGCGGGCTGGAGCACGGTGCCGCGCACCTCGCCCGCCAGCCTCTCCGCGTGGGCGAGCCGCACGGCCGGCTCGCAGAAGCCGAGCAGGAACAGGGCCTGCCGCCACGCGTACGCGGCGTTCTTCACCTGGATCAACGCCGCGTGCCGGTGGTCCGGCCGCCGGCCGAACCGGCGGACGAGCCGGTCGAACACCCGCCACACCAGCTCCGGCGCGCGTTCGCGCACCTCGTCGGCCAGGTCCAGGCCGTCGACCAGCACGGCCAGGTTGTGCGTGGTCAGGATCTGGCTCTGCTCCAGCAGCATGCCGTTCGCCGCGACCGAGCCACCGGAGGTGCCCGCCCGTTCCCGGCACAGCGCGGTGAAGTCCGGCGCGGTCCGCTTGCCCCAGCGCAGGACGGTGCGCGGCGCCTCGGGCCAGTCCGCCGGCAGGTCGTAGTAGTTCGCGTAGGGCGTGCCGGCCAGCAGCCGGCTCGCCACCACCGCCGCGTCACGCCACTTGGTGGTGAACCTGCCGGTGAAGATGTCCGCGGCCACCTCCTCGACGAGCGGCAACTCCAGCGAGGCCTGCTTCGCCAGCGCCCTGAGCTCGGTCACCAGCGGGTTCGGCAGCAGGGCGTGCGGGAACGCGGTCAGCGCCAGCATCGTGACCTGCCGCAGCGCGCGGTACGCGGCCGCCGCGCCGTCCGGTCGGGGCGACCGGTGCGGCTCCAGCGCCCGCACCCACGGCAGCTCGGTGAACCGCACCTGGTGCTCGAGGTCGAGCAGCAGCAGGCCGCGGCGACGCCGGAACGCCGGGTAGGTCTGCTCGTACAGCCCCGCCACGACCGGGTCGGCGATCGCCGTGCCGAGCAGCCGCGAGGTGAGCTGCGGCAGCACGATCGCCAGCGTCTCCCCCGACGTGATCACGCCGAGGCGCACCAGCTCGTCGGCCGGCGCTTCGAGCGCTCGCGCCGCCTTGTGCACCAGGCGGTCCGGCACCGTCGTGCCGCACGGGATCCCGGCGGTCGTCTCGGCTTCGGACACCGCGGCCGACGCGACGTCGAGCGACGGCAGGCCGCCTTCCGCCGGGTACCGGTCCAGCCTGCTCGCGAGCACACCGGCGAGCGCGGCCCTGGTCGGCGCCGCGACGGCCGCCGCCCCGGCGGTGCGCCACGCGTCCCGCCGGTCGGACTCCGGCGCGCCCCGGCGGCTGACCGTGTTCGCGATGGCGCGGCGGATCCAGCCGACCTCGCGCGCGGTGAGCGCGTCGCTGCCGTCCGGACAGGACTCCAGGGCGTGGCGCAGTCGCGCGAAGTTGCTCTTCGGGTCGGCCTGCCGGCCCGAGAGCGCGTGGGTGCGGGACGCCTCGGCGAAGTCCGCGCGCCACTCGGCCCTGGCCGCCGCCCACTCGGCCGGCCACGTGCGACACGGCCACCCGCCGTGCACGGTCCCGTTCGCGTCGAGGTGGGGCAGCTCGCCGTCGACCGTGCGACACCACAACGCGACCAGCCGGTCGTACAGCGGATCCCACACGGTCAGCGTGTCGCGCATCGCGGCGATCCGCGCCGGCACCCGCACGGCGCGCAGCGACGCGGCGGCGTCCTTCACCGACGTGAGGCGGACGGCGGAGCCCGACGGCCGGGCGACCGGTTCGAAGCGCGGCGTCAGCCGGAGCCGGTGCAGCAGCGGGCGCAGGTCGGCGATCAAGTCCAGGGCCTGCTCCGGGAAGCCCGTGTCCAGCAGCAGGGCCACGACCGGCAGCGCCGCGTCCTCCGGCAACTCGACCCGGTAGTGCCCACGGCGGATCACGTCGAGCAGCTCGGCCTGGCCCGCGTCGCCGAGGTACCAGAGGTTGAGCCGTTCCCGCGCGTTCCGGCCGGGCACGTCGTCCGGGAGGGACGCGACGCGGGCCGCCTCGTCCTCGGACAGCGGCACCTCGGCCAGGTACCGGCCGGTCGCGAAGCCGCCGTCCGCGACTTCGAGCGTCACCCACGCCGGGGTGTTCGCGACGGGGGTGCGGGAGCCGACCGCGAGCGTGCCGTCGGCCATCCCGTTGACGACGTCCTCCCAGCGCCGCACCTTGCCCAGCGCGCGCTCACCGTCGGCCCCGGCACCCGCGGAGGCCACCGCGGCCAACGCCCGCTCCAGCCGACCGGTCGCGTAACCGGAGGAAGCGGTGCGGATCTGGTCGGACACAGTGGACTCCGCGGTCGGTGGACATGGAGGCGGGAATCGAACCCGCGCCCTCCCCGTCCCGAGCGGGGCGATCTGCCACTGATCTACTCCATGAGGTGGCCGGATCGTATCGGCCGCGCACGCCCGTCGCCCCCGATTTTCCGCGCGGAGGACCTCGGCGCCCCTTCGCGGCGCGGATGCAGGCGCGGTGGCCGGACACGCACCGTTTGAGCGCGTGGTCGTCGATGCCGACCGCGACCGGGGCCGATGGCGTCGGGTCCGGCAGGTCACAGACCAGCCGCGGCAATGTGCTGCGACTGGCGCGCACACCGATGACGCCGCGCAGACGGGCGCCCGCGCGCCTGGCCAGGGCCACACCGATCTTCTCCGGAACCGGCCGCAGCCGCTCCGACCAACGACCGTGCCGACGCGTCACTCCCGCGATCTGCTCCACAAACGTCCACTTCGGACACTCCGGTGCAGGACACGCGAAACGACGCGCGCGCCACGAGTACAGAGCGATCGCACGCCTACACCGCGGAGGTGATGCGGTTCTGGCGGGCCGTGCTCGGGTACGGGCAGGTCGGTGACGAGGGCCTGCTCGATCCGCGTCGCCGGGGGCCGTCGCCGTGGTTCCAGCGGATGGACGCCACGCGTCCGCAACGCAACCGGATCCACGTCGACGTCTCCGTGCCGCACGACGAGGGTGGGCCGCGAGCGACCGGACTCGGCGAGCAGGTCCTGTCCGACGGCCTGTGACTCGATCGGGTGTAGCAGGTGCGCACGACGTAACGCGGTGCGACGGTCGGCGAGAGAGGTGGTGTGACGGGTTGGCGACGGTGGGGAATCGCGTCGGTCGCGCTGGTGGCCGTCGTGACCGCGCTCGTCCTCGCCCTCGGCTCCCCGAACGGGCTGCAGTCGGCGGCCAGCGTCGGGAGCCTGGTCGCGGCGCTGACCCCGCTCGTGCTGGGGCTGGTCCTCTGGGCGCGCCGCCCACCGCTCGTGACGCTCACGACCTCGACCGCCGAGCAGACCGACGCGGCCCAGCGCCTGCTCGCGAGCCAGGTGCTGAGCCAGTGGCGTGCCGAGATCGACGTCCGCCGGCTCGACGATCCCGGCCCGCTCGCGGTGCGGTGGCGGTTCACCGAGCTCGACGTCGCCGATCACGTCGCCCGGGAGAGCCGGTGGCGCGGCCTGCTCGGTCACGGGCGGCGCCGGTTCACGGGCCGGACCGACCGCATCGGCGACATCGCCGCGCGGTTCCGGGGCCTAAAGCGACGGCGGCTCGTGATCCTCGGGGAGCCGGGCACGGGCAAGACGACGCTGGCCTTGTTGCTGCTCCGCGAACTGCTCGACCACGCGGAGCCGGGTGAACCCGTGCCCGTGCTGGTCCCCCTGTCGGAGTGGGATCCCGGCGCCGAGACGCTCCACGAGTGGCTGACCCGCCGGTTGGTCGAGGACTACCCGGCGTTGCGCGCCACCGCGTTCGGCCCGGACGCCGCCCGCTCGCTGGTGACCGGGCGGCGGGTCCTGCCGGTCCTGGACGGTCTGGACGAACTGCCCGAGGGCATCCGACCCGCCGTGCTGCTCCGCCTGAACGAGGTCGCCGCGGACCCCCTCGTGCTCACCTGCCGCACCGCGGAGTACGAGGCCGCCGTCGCCGCGCCGGGCGGGGACGTGCTCACCGGCGGTGCGGTCATCGAGCCGAACCCGCTCACACCCGCCGACGCCGCCGACTACCTCGCCGCTTGCCTCCCGCCGGGCGCGGTGGGTGACTGGCGCGGTCTGCTGGCGACCCTCACCGACGGTCGGCGCGGCCCGCTCACCGAGGCGTTGTCCACCCCGCTGGCGCTGTGGTTGCTCCGCAAGGTCTACGTCGACACCGGCGAGCACCCGGCCGAGCTGTGCGAGGTCGGCCGGTTCCGCAGCGCCGACGCGGTGGTCGAGCACCTGCTCGACCACCTGGTGGCCGCGCTCGTCAGCGCGAACCCGCCGCGGGGCGGTGAGCATCCGTTCCGGCCCCGGCGGGCCTGGGAGCCGGCCGACGCGACGAGGTGGCTGACGTTCCTCGCCCACCACTTGACCACGATGGGCAGCCGTGACTTCGCCTGGTGGCGGCTCCACCACGCGGCGCGGCGCCGGGCCGCGGTCGTGGCGGGGCTCGTCGCCGGGGTCGGGCTGGGGTGCGCGGTGGCGGTCGGCGAAGGGCTTCTGGTCGGGCCCGTGAACGGAGCTGTCCTCGGCCCCCTGGTCGGACTCGTGTTCGGGGTGGTGGTCGGCTTCGCCCGCGGGCTCACGATCGGGCACGTGGCCGGGCTCGTGTTCGGGTTCAGCCTGCTGGGCGCCGGCGTCGACGCGGGACTCCTCGCCGGTGAACCCGTGGTGGGCCTGGTGTTCCTGGTCGCGGGCGGAATCCCGGTGGTGGTCGTCGGCGTGCTGGTGGCGCGGGGCGTCGGTTTCACCCCACCGGAGACGCCGGCGTACGCGGATCTCCGGCTGCGCGGTCGAACCCGATCGCTCGTGCGAGGGCTCACGAGGTGGGCCGGGGGTGGCCTGGTGCTCAGGTTCGTGCCCGGTTCCTCGGCCGGGCTCGTGTTCGGCGGCGTGCTCGGCGCGGCGGGCGAGACCTCGGGTGGGCTGCGTTCCGGACTGGTGTTCGCGCTGGTGTTCGGCGGCGCCACCTGGCTCGCGGTCGGGCTGGTCGAGTGGGCCGAGACCCCGCAACCGGACGACCGGCCACCGACTCCGGTCACCGCGTTCCGCCGCGACCTGCGGCTGGTGTGCCTCAAGTCGATCGTGGGCGGTTCCGTGATCGGCCTCGCGTTCTGGCTCCAGGACGTGCTCAGCGGCACCGGGGCATCGCCGACCGGACTCGTGGTCGGTCTCCTCGTCGCCCTCGCGATCGCACTCGGCGTCGGATCTCATCAACCCGGCGGACGCTACGTGTCCGCGGTGCTCGCACTGCGCGCCAACGGCAACTCCCGCTGCGACTCCTGGATTTCCTGGACGACGCCCACCGACTGGGCCTCCTCCGCCGGACCGGTCCCGTGTACCAGTTCCGGCACGCACGTCTCCAAGACCACCTCAGCCGGAAGTCGGCGCCGCCGGTGTCGTGACGGTGGCGGTCGGGTGGTCTTCGGTGCACCTGGCGTCCTCGGCGCGGTTGGATGTGTGCCATGCGACCGCTCCCGATCCGCGACCGCGCGGGTAACGCGTTGGTGGGGTTCCGCACCGTCGCCGAACGGGAACTGGAGGGTCTGGGTGATCGGGACGTCGTCCCGGCCGCCCTGGTGGTGGTCGAGCACGCGGGCGCCGTGCTCATGGTGTTCGACAGTTGGCGCCGGGCGTGGGAGCTCCCGGGCGGCGGCCGTGAGCCGGGCGAGACGACTCGCCAGACAGCGGTCCGGGAGTTGCGCGAGGAGACCGGCATCGGCGAGGTGGCGCTGGACGGTGTCGCGGTGGCCGAGTTCACCCTCGTCGCCCCGGACCGCCGTGAACTCCTCGCCATCTACCGGCTGCGCCTCACCGCCGCGCCCCGCCTCCTGGTCAACGACGAAGTGCTCGACTTCCTGTGGTGGTCACCGTCCGCCCCGGTCGCCGACGCCATGAACCCCCTCGACGCCGAGATCGCCCGACGCGTCGCCCGGCCTCCGCCCGCGTGAACCGCCAGACCTACGGCGCTGCACGCGGGTCGGAAGGTGCGGGTGAGGCTCCGGGTCAGTTCACGCAGAGGCAGAACGGATGGCCCGCCGGGTCGAGGAAGACCCGGAAGGACGTGCCCGGCTGGTGCGGGTGTTTGGTCGCGCCGAGGTCGAGGACGGCCGCCTCGGCGGTGTCGAGGTCGTCGACGGTCACGTCGAGGTGCATCTGCTGGGGCGACTCCTGGCTCGGCCACACCGGGGGCGCGTACCCGTCCACCTGCTGGAAGCAGATGCACTGACCGTGCTCCGCGCGGACCTCGGCCCAGTCGGGGGAGACGTCGACCTTCCAGTCCAGCAGCGCGCCGTAGAACCTCGCGAGCGCACCGGGGTCCGGGCAGTCGATGACGATGCTGGGGAAGCGTGCGATGGCCATGCCGGTCATGCTAAGGGTGGTTGCGGACGATCCACGTCCGGATTGTGGCGTTGACACCCGCAGGTGTGGCGTGCCGGGATCCGGACGTCGCCCGCCACTCCGACAGGCGTCAGCACCCGCGTGCCGGACGTGGCGGGGCACCACGCGACCCGGCAGGATGGGCACGTGAACCAGCTTGATGGGGCAAGTCGATTACGTCGGCGGCCGTCCGGGGCGGGTGCCTCGTGAGCCGGAAGCGGCGCGAGCGGGCACGGGTGTCGACGAGGATCCGGCAGCTTTGGGAGATCACCGTGACCACGGTGGCGCTGCTCGCCGGCACCTACCTGATCCTCGCCACGATCGAGCCGACCAGGATGGTGCTGGAGCGCTACCTCGGGCGGCTGGAACTGCCGGGGCTCGTCGCGCTGATCGGGGTGATGCTGGAGATCACCACCATCGCCGTCTACCAGCTGGGCCGCGAAGTCCGGTCGCTGCGGACCCGGATCACGGGTGCCGAGCACGACCCGGGCACGCACTCGATCAGCGGAGTGCTCTCCGCGTTGAGCGACGACACCGTCGGCCGACGGGACCGCCGACTCGCCGTGCTCGGCCTGACGCTGAACACCAGCTGGCCGGCGCTCGCCGGCTGGCTGACCTCGCCCGATCGCCCGACCGGCTGGCACATCACCTTGCTGTGCCTCGACCCGGCCTTCGTCGCAAGCTCCGGCGAACTGCCCCACGAGTGGGCGGAGGAGGCACGGCGCAGCACGGCGAAGATCCGCTCGTTCATCGAGCAGGAGGCCGACGACCTGCGCCGCCAGGGGATCACCGTGGAGCTGAAGACCTACGCCTGCGTCCCGGTCGTCCACGGCTTCCGCTTCGGTGACGGCACCATCTACGCCTCTTACCTGCAATGGACGGACACCGGCCGGATACGCCCGTTCGAGTTCTACGACCGGCTGTCCCCGGACGACAGGTCGCCGCGCACCGGCCACTACCGCCGCCTCTTCGAGAGCTGGTTCACCCGGGCCGACACGGTCCGCGCCACGCCGTACGCCGTCGAGTCGAACGCCGTCGAGCCGTCGAGCCACCCGACTCGGCGGCAGGCTTAGGATTCCGCGTCGTGCCACTCTCCGCCGGCCGGTCGGCCGCCCTGCTCCTCCTGCCGCTGCTGTGGGTGTCGGCCTGCACGACGCCACCGCCCGGGTCGTCCGCCACGCCGCCGTCCTCCCCGGACCGGCCCGCGTGGGTGTCGGTCACCGAGCAGGCGGAGACGGTCCGCCCCGACGAGCTGGCCACCGACCGGCCGAAGCGGATCGCCGCGGACGCCGACCTCTGCGCGTTGCTCACCGCGCAGGAGGTCACGGCCGCCACGGGCGCGCCCTCCGCGAAGACCGGCAGGCCCCTGCCCGGCACGTTGTGCCTGTGGCAGCTCGGCGACGCGGTGGACGACCGCGGAACCCCCACCGAGACGCTGGTGCTCACCTCCGCCTTGTCGGGCGTGTGGCTCGGCGATGAGCAAGGCCTCGTCGGCGGCTACCCGACCCGCAGGCTGGTGGGAGACGGCTCCTGCACCCTCAAGGTCGGGATCCGCCGTCCGGACGCCCCGACCGACACAGTGGTGCTCAAGGTGATGCTGCACGTCACCGACCCGACCACCGACCCGTGCGCGGCCGCGCGGCCGCTCGCGGAAACCGCCTTGAGCCGGATCCCGAGCGCTTGACCGCGAGTCCGCGCGGAGCGCACCAGGACGAACACGCCCTCAGGCAGTCCACCACGAGTCGACGTCCAGCACGCTGTGCGCGGTCCGTTCGAGCACACCGTCGCCGAGCCGTTCGAGGAACGGGATCGCCGCCGTCAGCACCGAGAAGAACACGTACCTGTTCCAGTCGAGGGACAGGCGCAGCGCCTCGCGCAGCACGGCGAGCGCCGCGTCGTCCGACCGACCCGGATAGGCGGTGACGGCCGCGAGCGCCCTGGCCTTGTTGGCGTCCGACTGGCCGATCGCGGTCAGGCGTCGGTCCGTTGTGGACGGTGCGCCGATCGCCGACGCCGTGCGGTGCGCCGTGTCCGCGAGCTCCCGGGCCCACTGCCTCCTGGCCGGCACGCGGTGCGCGTGGGTGGCCAGCGTCGTCAGCACGATCGCCAGCGTCTCGTCGCTCGGCACGCCGTCACCCATGTCGCCGTACTGCGGCTGGTAGGGCCGCGGATCGCGGATGACGGCCAGCGCGGTCTCGAAGCGGCCCGCACGCGCCAGCCGCGTGACGACCGCGTCGAGCATCGCACCCCGGCGAAGGTCTTCGTACCCCGGGATCGCATGGGGGTCCGTGCCGTCAGGGGCGTCGACGAGCGCTTCGAGAGCCGGTGAGTTCCTGTGGTCGTTCCGCTCCGCGCGGCGGCGCAGCGCGGTCGGCAGGGTCACGGCCAGTTCGGTCGAACCGTCGTAGGCGAGCAGGTCGGCCACGCGCTCGCCCACGGTTCCCGCGTCGTCGCCGAGCAGGTCGAGCGCCGCGTCCACGTCACCGCCTTCGAGCAACCCGACGATGGCGGGGACGCGGGCATCCGGGTGGGCGAGCCGCTCGCCTACGGCCAGTGCGGCGTCGAGTCGCCCGGACCTGGCCAGGGCGCGCACGGCGGCGTCGAAGAAGACGCGGCGATCGCGCGCCACGCCTTGCGCCGGCAGAACGGACAGGGAGTGCAGCGCGGCCGTGCGCGCGAGTTCCGCGCGCCCCTCGGCCAACTGGCCCCGCACCACGTGGGCCAGCGCCGCGGCCCGGCGACCCGGCAGCTTGTCGAACTCCGGCAGGACCCGCCGCAGCCCGTTCTCGTCGCGCGCGTCGATCGCGCGCCGGACGAGCGGGTACGGCGACGACGCCACGCGCCGGCGCAGCACGTCCAGCACCTCGTCGGCGTCCGCCGCGAGGGCCACGTCGGAGTCCAACGTCGGCCGGTCGAGCAGGTCCGCGGCCATCTCGGCGGTCGGCGGGCCGTCGACCAGCCCGAGGACGTCCGCGAGACGGGCGAACGTCGAACCGCGCGCGATCGAGCGCGCCGGCATCCCCTCGGCGACCTCGACCGCCTCCGCCCCGAAGCCGGCCCTGGCCAGGATCACCGCGACGTCGCCGCGCGCGTCCTCCAAGCGGCCGAGCGCGGTGAGGGCGGCCTCGCGGGCGTCCACCGGGGAGCTCGCGGCCAGCGCGCTCGCGATCGTCAGCAGCACCTGGACCTTCCCCTGGTCGGAGGTGAGGCCGGCGAGCAGGTCCCGCGCCCGGTCGACCGCGCCCTCGTGCACGTGCGCGATCGCGACCGCGGCCCGGACCACCTCGGCCGACTCGCCGGCCGCGGCCAGGTCGAGCAGCGCCACGTCGACCCCGGCGAGGACCGCCTGGTGGGCGAGGACGACGGCGGCATCACGTCGCGGCGTCGCGACGGCCCACCCGGAGAACTCGTCCCAGTCGAGGTCGAACCACCACGTGATCTCCGGCCACTCCCGGGTGCGCCAGCCGCTCTCGCTGATCCGGCTGAGCCGGGCGAGGACGCCCACGCCGTGCTCCGGTTCGCCCACCCGGACCCGCGCGGCCGCGACGCCGACCCGGTCCACGTCCGACGGGTGCCGACGGCCGGCGAGCAGCAGGCCCGCCTTGTCGACGAGCCGGCGCGCGGCGTCCACCCGCCCCCGGTCGGCGACGACGATCGCCAGTCTCGCCACGGAGTGCGGCAGGCCGTCGACGCGCCAACCGGTGATCCCGTCGTCGATCCCGTCGGCGACCGCCAACGCCTGGTCGACCCGCCCGGCCTCGGCCAGCGCCAGGGCCAGCAGCGCGTGGGCCGTCGCGACGTCCGCGCCGTCGGCGAAGCCCCGCGCGATCGTGAGGCCCAACTGCGCGGCGCCGTGGCGCACCAGGGCGGGCGCGATCCGCTTGAACGCCAGGGCGACCGGCCGTCCGCGCGCCCAGGCCCTGATCACCTCGCAACCGTCCTCGACCGCGCCCGCCGTGAACAGCGCCAGCGCCAAGTCCTCCAGGCACGACGACTGGTGCTGCTCGCCCGACGCACGTGCCGCGCCGACCGCGGCGGCGACCGCTTGGCGGCACCGCTCGTGCTCGCCCGCCTGCCACAGCGCGACCGCGATCGACTGGAACGCCCGGCAACGGTCGATCGGCCGTTCGGCCAACGCGGCATGCGCCTCGGCCCTCGCCGTCTCGCCCGCGGCGACGAGGGCCGCCAGCAGCGATCCGGGGACGTCGTCGGCGATGCCCTTGATGTTCACGGCGGTCAGGGCGGTGCGGATCTCGGCCACGACGTCCGGCGGCGACCTCCGCATCAGGATGTCCAGGACCGCGCCCACCTCCGCCCGCACGCCCCGCGGTGACAGCGTCCTGGCCACCACCAGCTCCAGCCGCCGCCTGCCGACCAGCCGCGCGGCCAGCTCGAAGTCGTTCGCCCGGTCGACGTGGCCGAGGACGGCGGTCAGCGCGTAGTCGGGCGTGTCGTCGGGCCACCCCGCGTCGGCGTACCCGCGGCACCAGTCGAGCAGGCGCCGGTCGGCCGTCCGCCGCTGCGCCGCCGTCAACCGGGTGGCCAGCACCACGGCGAACTCCTCGTGCATCAGCTCGTGCCGCGGCGAACCGATCAGGAACCGGCGCACCGGCGCGAGCGCCCGCCGGATCCGGTGGGCGGGCACGCCGAGGGCCTCGGCGAGCTCGACCTCGGTCAGGCCGCGGGCCGCCGCGAGCAGCAGGGCGAGCGCCTCCCAGGTCGTGTCGTCGTCGGCGTCGACTTCCAGCAGGTCGAGCTGCCAGCGGAAGTACCCGGCCACGTCCGCGGGCCGCTCGCGCCGGTAGGCGGCCAGGGCCGCGTCACCGTCCCGCGCCACGTCCTGGGCGGTGAACCTGGCCAGCAGCGGTTCACCCCTGGTCACCTCGTGCACGGCCGCCGCGGACGACGCGGGCTCGGCGGCGCCGAAGACGTGCAGCAGCTCGGCGATCTCGGCCACCGACAGCGGTGGCAGCGCCACGAGGTGCGCGCGGTGCAGCGGGTGGTGCGGCGGCACCAGCGAACGGGCCCGCGGACTCGGCCGGGAGGTCACGATCACGTGCGTGAAGTCGGGCACGTGCGCCGGCAGCAGCTCCGCGACACCCGGGCGGTCCGGCGCGGCCTCGTCCAGGCCGTCGACGACGAGCAGCAGCGGCCGCCCCGGCCCGGCGTTCGCCGCGGCCTCCCGCCACAACTCGTCGAACCCGCCCGCGCCGTCGTCCGACCGGTTCAGCAGCGCCGCCAGCTGACCGGTGAGCCCGGCGACGAACGCGGCCGGCGTGTGGTCACCGAGGTCGCGGCGCAGCGAGAACCCGACCAGATCGGGCGTCGGACCGTCCCACGCGTCGCCGGCGTGCCGCCGCCACAGATCCGCGACCAGCGTCGTCTTGCCGAACCCGGCCGGCGCTTCGACGAGGGCGTAACCGCCTTCCCGCGCCCCGCTGAACGCCATCAGCCGACGCACCTGGCCGTCCCGTCCCACGACGGTGGACGTGTACTCGACGATCGCCGCGCTCAGCTCGTACCGGAACGCCGCCGGCGCGGTGCGGCGTCCACCGGTGGACGGTGGCGGCGCGGAGACCGACTCGGCGACCGGGTTCGTGCCGCCGTCGGCTTCGACGAGGCGGCGGAATTCGGGATCGCGCAGCACGGTGTCCAGGCGCGCCGCGTGCAGCCGCCGGTTGCCGAAGTCGACGTCGTCCAGCACGACCACGCCCACCAGCAGACCGGCGCAGAAGACGGCGGCGCCGGACACACCGGCCCAGGCCCGCCGCCCGGGCTGCGGCGCCGCGTCCTGGTCGAGGACGTAGGCGCCGTGCGGCCCCGTCGACAGCGGGTTGACCACGCCGGCCAGCTGCTCGACCCCGGCGCCCGCCTCGCCGTAGTCGGCGAACCCGGGGAACCCGATGCCCGAGTAGCGGACCTGCTCGATGCCGTCGACGACGCCCCACCGCACGGCGTCGCCGAGCTCCCCGTCGGCCGGCGGGTCCAGCTCCAGCAGCGCCACGTCCAGCGCGGGGTGGCTCCACACCAGCCGGGCGTCGTGCCGCCGTCGTTCCCGGTTCGGGTGACCGAGCCGGACCACGACGCGCGGCCAGGCGCCGTCACGCGTGCCGACGACGTGCCCGGCGGTCAGCACCAGCCGCCTGCCGATCAGGTAACCCGAGCCGGCGCCGCGTGCCGCCGCCTCCGTCCCCGCGCGGACGTCGGCGAGCCTGCGCTGGTCCATCAGCTAGTCCACGGACGCTCGACATCCCGGGAGACCTCGAGGTTGCGACCGGTGGCCGCGTCGGTGGCGGTGAGCCGGAGCTTGACCCGGTGGGTGTGGGCGCTGGCCGCCTTGCCCTCCGCGTTCGCCGAGACCACGCCGAACTGCACCTTCGCGCCGGCCTTGCCCTCCTTGCGCACCTCGACGAGGAGCTCGACCTCGACCTCGGTCACCTCGAAGCGGAACTGGTGGCCGGCTCCGGCGTCCTGGGCCAGGCCCAGCTCCTCCCGCAACCCGTCGATGGCCTCCGCGATCCCCACCCGGTCCGTCACGTCCAAACCCCCTGCTCACGCCCGCCGGAAACCGGTCGATTGTGACACGATCACCCCACCGCCCCGGCTCCACACCGTCGACGCGTGCGCTGTTCCGCGATGGGCGTCGACGCTCGACGCGCCCGAGAACGGTGGTGCGGGTGGATGTGCGGCGCGTCACGTCCCGTGGTGTCACGTTCGGACGGGTCCGCGGTGTCTTGGGAGGCATGCCCGAGCACAGCACGTCGAACGACGCGGGAGTCACGTCGCCATGACCACCGACGAGCACGCCGAGCGGTTCACCCTGTTGCGGCCACTGCTGTTCACCATCGCCTACGAGGTGCTCGGCTCGGCGACCGAGTCCGACGACGTGCTGCAGGACAGCTACCTGCGGTGGGCCGAGGTGGACCTGGCGGCGGTGCGGGACACCAAGTCGTACCTGGCGCGGCTGGTGACCCGGCAGGCGCTCAACGCGTTGCGGGCGAGCGCACGGCGGCGTGAGGACTACGTCGGCCCGTGGCTGCCCGAGCCCGTGCTGCTCGACGAGCACGACGCGTCGGCCGACGTCGTGCTCGCCGAGTCCGTGTCCATGGCGATGCTCGTGGTGCTCGAAACCCTCGCGCCCGACGAACGCGTGGTGTTCGTGCTGCGCGAGGTGTTCGGCTTCTCCCACAACGACATCGCCGCCGCGGTGGGCAAGCCCGCGGCGACCGTGCGCCAGGCGGCGCACCGCGCCCGCAAGCACGTGCAGGCGCGGCGCAGGCGCTTCGAACCCGCCGACACCGCGACCACCGCCCGGATCACGGAGCAGTTCATGGCCGCGGCCGGCACGGGTGACGTGCGCGGGCTGCTCGCCGTGCTCGCGGAGGACGCCACCTTCACCGCCGACGGCGGCGGCAAGACGCGCGCGGCACGCCGGCCGGTGGTCGGCGCGGAGGCGGTGGCCGCGCACCTGGTGAGCCTCTTCCACAAGGGCCGGGCGACACCGGGCCTGCGGATCGAGAGGGCCACCTGCAACAACGCGCCCGCGCTGGTCGTCCACCGGGGCGACCGGCTGGAGGGCGTGTTCCTGATCGAGATCACCGACGAGGTGATCACCAACGTCTACGTCGTCCGCAACCCCGACAAGCTCCTCACGCTGACGGTGCCCCGCCGGATCAGCCGGTAGCGGCAGCCGACCCGAACCGACAGGAAACCCTGATGCGAACCCACATGACCGAAAGCCGACCGCACGCGACCACCACCGCCGCCGCCGCACCGACCGGCCGGAACCGGCTGCGTCCCATCGCCTTCCGGCTCGCCACCTTCGTCATCGTCTTCGAGCTGATCGCCGGGTCGGCGTGGAACCTGCTGACGATCGACTGGATCGACGCGCAGTTGGCCCACCTCGGGTACCCGGACTACTTCGCCCAGGTCCTCGGCGTCTGCCAGTTCGGTGCGGCGGTGGCGATCGCGGCGCCCGGGTTCCGGCTGCTCAAGGAATGGGCGTACGCCGGAGTCTGCTTCCTGTGGGGCGGCGGCGTGGTGTCGCACCTGGCACTGGGCGACGGCCCGGAGTCGTGGGCGCCGCCGTTGATGTTCCTGGTGCTCGCCGTGGCGTCGTGGGCGTTGAGGGCGGAGGACCGCCGGCCGGGAACCCGTCCTCGCGCGTGGGCCGTTTCGGCCGGGTTCGTCGTCGTCCTGTCCGCCGTCTCGCTCCTCACGCTGCCCGCCGCCGAGGACCTCACGGGCGAGTGGGCGGTCGAGCGCGGCTGGGTCGACGACCAGCGGCCGTGAGGCGATCGACCCGCCGGAGCCCGGGTGGCGGCGGAGCACGTCGGACCGCGCACCGCTGACGGAGGTCGCGCTACCGGTCCCGGGTTTCGGCGAGTCGGTCGACACCGAGCCCGCTGATGATCAGGCGTTCCTTGCGGTTGCCGGTGAGGAGTCGGCTCCAGTCGACGAAGCCCCCGTCGGCGACCTCCAGCCGTCGGCCGGCGATGGTCGTGCCGACCTTGAAGCACACGCCGGTGTAGTAGCCGCGCCCGGTCGTCCGGTCGGGATCGTCGAGCACGTCGACGCCCGGCAGGTCGGCCAGGTCCTCGCGCACCCGGTCGACCACCGGGCCGGTCGCGTCGTCCAGGCGGGTGAGCCGGATCTCGGTGTGCCGCCCGCCCGCCTCGGCCGTCGCCCGGGCGGCGAACCGCAGGTGCTCGGTCAGGTGCCGGTGTTCGAACGCGTGGTTGCCGGTGTCGCGGCCGGCGGTCACCAGGCCGAAGAGCTGGAAGTGCGCCAGCATCCCGGGTCCGTCGAAGTGCTGGGCGCGGGTCACCCGCTGGGTGGCCGCCAGCCTGACGGGCACGGACGACCGGGGATCGGCGGCCAGCGCCCGGGAGCGGCGCGCGGACGCCTCCAGCGCCAACGCGTTCGTGGGGTCGGCGGCGACCTCGCTGCCCCGGACGGTGGCGATCACCTTGCGCGGGTCGACGGTCGCGACCGCCGAGTGCGCCGCCAGCGGCACGACGGGGGCGAGCACCAGGACCTCGAAGTCGTCGGGCAGCGCGGACAGCAAGGCGTCCTCGGCCCGGCGCAGCGCGGCGAAGTCGGTCGCCGCGGGCGCCACGAACCGATCGCCGCGGTACCGCCGCATCACCTCGGCCGGCGTGAGCCGGTCCGCTCGCCGCCGGAACACCTCCAGCAGCAGCGTGGTCAGGTCCGCGCCGGAGAGCTCCTCCGCCAGCAGGTCCACGAGTTCCGGCCCGCCGACCCGGTCCAGGACCCGCCGCAACGCGTGGTTGACCGGTGCTCGTCCGGCGAGGTCGTCGCTCGTCATGGTCGACGAGTATCACCCTGGCGACAGCGGTCGACCAGGGAATTCCGGCGGGCGTGGGATTCCCGGCGCGGCTCGGGCACGGCGCGCCCGGATGGCGACCGGTCGTCCGGCCGGATCACGGAGGTCGTTCCCGGTCGGTCGGGGCGAGGGCGCGTGCCTGCTCGACGGCTTCGGCCGGGCTGCCGGCCCAGCGCACGCCGGGCCAGCCGCTGGTCCAGGTGCGCCAGCTGTTCTCCAGCTTGCCGTGGCGATCGGCCAGCAGCACGTGGGGCCGGTCGAGCACCAGGCTCAGCAGGTGCCCGTGCAGGCGGTCGGTGATCACGACGTCGCCGCTGGCCAGCAGGGCGAACCCCCGGGCCAGCTGGAGCGCCGCGAGCTCGTCGTGGGCGGCGGTCACGGCCGCCGCCGCACCCGGGTGGAAACGCCTGTGCACGGCGGCTCGCAGTCGTCGTCCGGCGGCCTCCCGCCGCAGCCGCCAGTCCGGGACCGCGCCGAGCTCGTCCGTCCAGTCGGTGTGCAGCGCCCTGCCGCGTGGCGCGGGCAAGGGGAGTCCGGTGGCCTCGTGATCGGTCCGGGCCAGCCACACCACGTCGTGCGCCCGGTGGCCCGTCGTGGCGGGCGCGGCCAGCGCGAAGGCCGGGTCGGGGCACAGCAGGCTGGGCGCGGCGAAGTGGGTGCGGGCCGACCGGAGGCTGTGCCGGTCGCGCACCAGCAGGGTGAGGTCGGGGTGGGCGTCGAGGACTTCCCGCGCCCGGCGGAGGTTCCCGTCGTCGCGGAAGCAGATCGACTGGGGCAGTTGCACGATCCGGTGCCGGGGGAAGGACCGGACGACGTGCTCCCGGAAGCGCTGGCGCTCGGGCCACAGGTCGCCGAGGTTGCCGCCGCCGTGCAGCAGGATCACGCCCTCGGGCACGGCGGTCAGCAGGTCCTCCGGCCGGAACGACCGCTCGTGGCAGGTGTAGGCCACCGACACGCCCAGCTCGCGCAACAGCGTGCGCTCGCCCGTCCAGATGGCGCTGTCGCCGACGTTGGCGTGCAAGGGGAAGTCCACCAGCGCGCACCGCGTGCCGGGCGCGAGCAGCGTCGAGAGGACCCGCGTGATCTCGCTCCGCAGCTCCGCTCGACGCCGTTCGGGAACCGGCCGGACGGTCTGCGCGGTCAACTGCCCACCTGCGGGGGATCACCCGCGCGACGCAACCCGTCCCGCAGCGCGTCGGCGATGTCCTGCCGTCCCCGGTTCTCGGCGTCCCGCACCAGCGAGCGCATCGTGACGCGGCCGGGCTCGTCGGGCATCGGCACCGCGCCGACCAGCTCCAGGTCCAACGCCGTCGGCAGGGTCGCGCACCGCCCGGACGCGCCCGCGAGTTCGAGCGCGACCATCGTGCCCACGCACTTCTGGCAGTGCCCGCAGTTGTGGCCGGGCTCGCTCTTCCAGCAGACGCAGAGGTTGTCCAGGGCCAGGTCGCCCTCGCCCGCCAACCGGATGACCTTCTCGGCGCGGGTCGCCTCGGCGCCGTCGTGGACGATCTCCAGTCCCTCGGTGGAGAACAGGTGGTCCAGCAGGGGGTGCGAGCCCAGGGGCGGCAGGTGCCGGTACTGGTCGCTGGAGGCGATCAGGCAGCGTCCCAGCAGGCCCTGCAGGCTCAACGCGACCGAGGCCAGCGCCGCGCCGTGGTACTCCGGCCAGAACGCGGTGGGCTCGCACAGCGACCGGACGTTGGTGTCGATCACGAGCAGCTGCTTGCCCGTGCGCGCCGCCACGTGCCGCAGCCTCGCCAGCAGGCGTTCGTGCCAGGCGCCCGTCTTCCGCTCGAAGTTGGCGAACAGCAGGTGGGTCACCGGCTCCCAGTCCGGTGCCGCGGACCGGGCGACGTCCTTGAGCAGGCTGTAGAACGAGTCCACCCCGGCGGTGAAGAACAGCCCGACCGCGTCGCCGGCCCCATGCGTGGCGACGGGCGCACGCAGGTCGACCGGGTGCAGGTGCGGCCACCACGCGGTGTAGATGTCGGTGATGGTGGACGCCGACCGGAACAGGCGGCGTGAGACCGGGGCGTGGACGCGCACGTCCTCCTTCAGCGCCATCGCGGGCATCATCAGCGCGGCGAGGAAGGCGTCGCCCACCGGCGGCAGCCACTCCGGCTCGGCGCCGTGCACCGTGAAGTGCAGGCGTTCGCCGTCCGGCGTCAGGGCCGAGTCCACCGCCGCCGACAGCCGCCAGCCGTCCGGTGTCCGATCGCGGGCGACGTCGTCGACGATCACGGTCGCGTTCCCCCTCGGCGGTCAGACGATCAGCATGGAGTCGCCGAACTCGTGGAACAGGTAGCCGTTGGCGATGATGTCGTCCCGGTAGGCCGTCAGCAGGGTCTCCCGACCGGCGAACGCCGCGGTGAGCAGCAGTTCGGAGCTCCTCGGCCGGTGCAGGTTGGTCATGAACGCGTCACAGGCCCGGAACACGTGCCCCGGCATGATCGTGAGCTGGGTGAACCCGGTCTGGGGCCACAGCCGCCCCCGGCTGTCGGCGACCGTCTCCAGGGTGCGCATCGCCGACGTGCCGCAGACGACGACCCGCCCGCCGTCACGTCGGCACCGGTTGACCAGGTCGGCGGTGTCGACCGACACCTCGTAGCGCTCCGCCCGGGGCAGGTCGAACCCGGTGGGCGGGTCGTCGAGGTCCTCGCGCACCGGCAGGCCGTCGCGCACCGCCTTGCGGCGCACCATCATCCGCACGAAGTACCGGCTCCGGGCCGCCAGGTAGAGGGTCACCTCCGCCACCGCCACGCCGGCGGCGCGCAGGCCGTCGAGCATGTCCGCGGTGAAGTGGCGGCCCGCCGAGGGGAGCAGCACCGCGCCGGGCCGGGAGGCGTAGACCGTCTGGTACTGCTCCGGGTCCAGCGGCGCGCGGTCGAGGTAGCCGGGGCAGATCATCTCGGCCGCCCGCTGCAACGACTCGGCATCGGGCGGGTCGACCGCCGCCCGCCACACGCCGGCGTCGGCCTCGTGCAGGAGCCGGACCGTGATGTCGCCGTCGCCGCCCAGGCGGAACTCGGCTCCCGGCGCGCACGCCGCGGTGGGCGCGACGAGGCAGTGCCACGTGCCGTCCTCGACGGGGGAGTGCAGGCTCACCGCCACCGGCTCGCCGTCCGCGTCGACCCCTTCGAGCAACGACGGGACCACGCGCGCGTTGTTGAGCACCAGGACGTCCCCGGCCCGCAGGTACTCGCGGTCCGAGAAGTGGCGGTGCTCCACCTGCCCGCTCTCGCGGTGCAGCACGGCCAGGCGGGCGTCGGTGCGGTCGCCGCCCCGGGCCTCGGGCGGTTCCTGCGCGACCAGCGCCGGCGGCAGCTCGAACTCGTAGTCCGCCGTCCGCTGCACGACCTCGGTCATTTCCTCGCCCTCCACCTGGGTCCCGCGGTCGCGCCGGAATGGAATGGGCGACATTTCTCTCGTGTGGTGGTGCCAGTATGGGTTCTGCCATCGACGCCGCTCAATTCCCCGTCAGGAGGTAAAAGAAAGCCACCATCGTGTCGGTCGCGCGGTGACGTGCCGTGCACCGCTCGGCCGCGATTACCTACCGTCGCGGCCGTCGATCCCGTTCGAGGGCACTTCCGGGCCATTCCCGGGGCATCGCCTTGCCGCGTCGACCGGCGCCGCAGTACTTTTCCGGTGCCGTCGGCAATTCCGGTCCACCCACTCTCCGAGAGCGGTGGTGCTCCATGGCGTCGAGATCCGCTCTCGCACCTCCCGTCAGCGTGATCGTGCCCGCGCGCAACGCGGCGGCCGTCGTGGCGGGCCAGCTGGCCGCCCTGTCCGAACAGGACCACGAGGGGCCGTGGGAAGTGGTGGTCGTGGACAACGGGTCCACGGACGGGACGGCCGACGTCGTGGCCCGGTGGGCGCACCGGCTGCCGGACCTGCGGGTGGTGCGCCACGAGCCGCCCGGGATCAACGGCGCGCGCAACGCGGGCGCTCGGGCCGCGCACGGCGAGCTGCTGGCGTACTGCGACGCGGACGACGCGGCGACCACCGGGTGGCTCGCCGCCCTGGCGCGGGCCGCGTCGAGGGCGGACGTGGTCGGCGGGTACCTCGACACCACCGCGCTGAACAGCGAGCGCGTCCGCACGTCCCGCTCGCCCCACCCCACCGACCGGCTGCCGGTCGTCATGAGCTTCCTGCCCTACGCGGTGGGCGCGAACCTGGGTGTGCGGACCGAGGTGTTCCGGGCCTTGGGCGGGTTCGACGAGAGCTACACCGGTGGCGGCGGGGACGACGTGGAGTTCAGCGTGCGGGCCCAGCTGATGGGCTGCTCCGTGGCCTTCGCGCCGGACGCGGTGATGCGCTACCGGATGCGCGACCGGCTGTGGTCGCTCGCCAGGCAGCAGGTGGCCTACGGGCGAGCCGACGCGAAGCTGCTCAAGGACTTCCGCGCGCACGGGATGCGCGCGGGCGGGACGGCCAGGGCGCTGGCGGACTGGTTCCGGCTCGTCCGGCGCGCCCCGGCCCTCGCCACGCCCGAGCGCGGGCGCTGGGTGTGCCGGTTCGCGTGGCGGCTCGGCAGGCTGGTCGGCAGCGCGGAGCAGCGGGTGTGGTGCCCGTAGCGGTCCGGGCGGTGGTCGTCCCGACGGAGGAGGAGAACCGGGTGGCAGACCTGCGAACGATCACCGCGTCGTGCCCCGTGCGCGCGTGCCTGTCCGGCGAGGACCTCGACTGGGTGGGTGGCCGGTCCGTGTGCGTCGCGCTCGACCTGCGCACCACCGTCGAGGTGGACCCGGCCGCGTCGACGGGCGGGCGGGCCCCGGAGGAGTGGACCACCGGCGTCTGGTCCTTCCTCGGTCGGCACGTCGGCGGGCTCCCGCGCCGGCCGCCGCCGGTGGCCGTGTCGAGCGAGGCCCCTTCCGCCAGCGGCCTGTCCTCGTCCAGCGCGCTGATCCTCGCCCTGTTCCAGGCCTTCGCCACGGCCGTGCCCTCGGCGCGGTCGATCCCGCGCGGCACCCTGGTCCGGTGGGCGTACGAGTACGAGTTCGCCTTCTGCCACGGCGGTGGCATGGACCAGGTGGCCATCGCCCTGGGCGGCGCGACGCTGTCCGCGGGCCGGGCCGCCGGGCTGCCCGAAGTCCTCGACCACGCGGACTTCCCGCCGCGGTGGGCCGTCGTCGTGGTCGATTCGCGGACGCCGAAGTCGACGCCCGACCACATCAGGTCGGTCCGGGCCCAGCACCACGCCGGCGACCCCGCGCTCGCGGAGTACGCGCACCGGGCGGACGCGGCGTCCGCCTTGGCGTGGGAGGCGATCCGCGGACGTGACCTGGCGGCGTTGGGCACGGCCATGACCGCCGCCCACCGCGCGATGCGGGACGTGCAGGGCATGTCGACCCCGCTGCTGGAACGCCTGCGCGCCACCGCCCGGCGGACCACCGGCCTGCCCCTGAAGGTCAGCGGCGCGGGTGGCGGTGGCGCGTTGGTCGGGGTGTGCCCGACCGGGGACGCCGAGTCCCTCGCGGGCGCGCTGCGCGAGGCCTACCGCGACGATCACCCGGACGTGCGGGTGATCGTCACCGGCTCGGCGCCGTCGAACTCGTAGGCGAGCCACTGCGCGAAGTGGTGCAGGCGCCACCGGAGGCCCACGTCCGGGTCCCGTTCGACGGACGCGGGCGGACGCGTGGTCCTGGTGTCGTGGACGGGCACCGGTCGCACGGCCCGCGCGACGATCCCGGCCAGCACCTCGATCGGGTACCCGGGCGGCGCGGGGAACCCCTCGGCGGTCCCGCACGCGATGGCGTGCACCTGTTCGACCAGTTCCCGCACGTGCAGCGGTCGCACGACGGCGGGTGAGCCGGCGGCGATCCGGATCGGCTCGGACCGCAGCGCCGCCCACACGAGCGCCCCGACGGTCGAGTCCGGTCCACAGCCGGGACCGTAGAGGTCGACCGGGCCGATGCGCAGTGGCGCGCGTGAGCCGTGCCGCAGCAGCGGGCAGCCGTCGGTCGTCAGGTCGAGCACGACGTCGCCGCGACGCGGAGCGCGCCCTCCCACCGCGGTCACCACGTGCCCCAGGTCGGTCAGCGTGCGCTCGACGTGCTCGGCCAACGCACCCCCGGACGCCACCAAGGTGATCCCGCCGGAGCTCCGGCGTGGACGCGGCGCGGTCTCGCGACCGGTGCGCAGGGCGAGTTCCGCGAGCAGGGCCAACCGGTCGCACGCCTCCACGGACAGCTCACCACCGGGCTCCTGGCTCGTCCCTCCCGGGGCGATGGTGCGCAACGCCTCCCGCGCCACGTCCGGATCGGCGTCACCGCACCTGCCGGCGGTCAGCATCCCGAGTGCGAACGCGGTGAGCCACGTGCCGCGCACCACCGCGGGGTCGACGTCGTCCAGTTCCACGTCCGCGGCCGGCCGGAGGTGGTGTTCCGGGACACCGAGGCCGACCAGGTGGTCCGCGGTCTCCAGGTGCAGCCACCGACCCGACTCGGTGTGGACGACGCACTGGGCGACGCCGTTCTTGAAGAACGGCACCGCGCCCGGCACGTCGACGTCGACGCGCCGCGGTCCGGGGCGGACGACGGGCAGGTAGCACGGTGAGCGCCGGAGCCCGCGGAACGCGTTGCCCGCGATGCTCGGCACGTCCTCGTGCTGCGCCAGGGTCGGCACGGCGATGAGGCACCGCACGCCCTCGCGGCGCAGGTACCTGCTCATCAGGATGTCGTCCGGCCAGGTCGAGGGCCGCCGGCGCAGGTCGTCGGCGAAACCCGCGGCCACCGCTCGGGGCAGGACGAGGGCCCCGGTGGGGGTGTACTCGTTGACCGCGCTCACCCACCCCGCCCCGGTCAACGCGCCCAGCCGCACCGCGGCCCCGTTGCGGGAGTCCCACATCGAGTACAGGGCCAGGGCGGCCTCCGGCGCGACGCCGATGGCGTGCACCAGCCGCTCGATCGCACCTCCGGCCAGGAGCATGTCGTCCTGCACGACGAGGTGGTGCGTCGAGGAGGCAGGGACGGACTCCCACGCGGCGAGCGTGGTGCGCAGGGCCGTCGGGGGGCCGGTCGGGTCCGGGTCGGTGACGACGGTGAGCAACCCCGGCGGGGCCTGGGCGGCGACCCGAGCCGCCGCGTCACCGCGAGCGGGATGGGTGATCACCGATCCGGTCAGCACGACCTCGCGCGGCGGCCGGCCGCGTGCGGCGACGAGACGCGGCCCGGCGCTCATCGGCCGGCCGCCACGTCGTGCACGACCCAGACGTTCGGCTCCCAGTAGACGCCCTGGTCCTGCCGCCGGTCGACGTGCAGCAGCGCGAGCCCGTGGGGGAACACGTAGTCGCCGCTGTCGGGGAAGGCGATCCCGGTCCAGGCCTCCCACTCGGCCACCGTGCCCGTGATCAGCGACGAGCGGGGCGCGGGCGCGGACAGCACGCCGCCGCGGCGGACGTGCGTGCGGATCCACGGGTCGAACGGCGTGCCGTCCGAGGCCGTCCACGAGGCGTAGCGCTCGATCGGCACGAGCGGGTAGAGCTCCTTGAGGGTCGGCCTGAGCGGGACGACCACGTGGGCGAGCCCGGCTCGTCGCGCGGCGCTGCACAGCGCCCGCAGCGCCACCGTCGACAGGCCCTTCCCCCGGTGGCGGGGCGCGACCTCGATCCCGAGCGCGCAGAGGGCGTTCGTGGCGACCCCGGCGTCGTGGGCGGCGAAACCGGCCTGGACCGCCGCGTCGATCCCCGGGCCGAGGCCCGCCGCGGTGCCGTCCCACACCAGCGGGATGCCGCGCGCGGTGGCCGACACGTCGTCGGTGTCCGGGTCGACGAGGGCGAGCTGGAACCGGCCGAAGACCGAGTGCAGCCGCTCCCAGTACCCGGCCATCACCTCACCGTGGACGTTGTACTCCGGCCAGACCCCGTCGAACAGCGCCGGGATGCGGTGCCACAGGTCGGGCCTGCCGTCGTGGTCGACCACCGTCGGCGGCATCGGCTCCTCCTCCGCTCAGATCGAGAACACCGGGCCGTCGCTGCCGTGCACCAGCACGGGGGACGGGACGGCGTAGTAGGCGATGGCCGCGCGGATGTCGGACTCCCGCGACGCGACCTCCACGTTGGACCGCGACCGGATGCGCAGCTTGGCGTAGTGCGCGACGGGGTAGCAGTTCCGGCCGTGGTAGGTGTACAGGTAGAGGTGTCCCCGGCCGCCGAGGTGCTGCACGCGCACCTTCTCGTGCAGCTCGGTCATCAACGCCCAGTCCTCGCCGAGGTGCGCGTTGCGACCCGACTCCGGGTAGCGGAACCGCGCGTCGCGGGTCATCAGCATCGTGGTGGGCAGCAACGGGTACGCGGCGGGCGGCGTGGGCCGGGTCCAGTCGATCCAGTGCAGGTCCCCGTCCTGCTGGAACAGCTGGAGGTGATCGCTGAGGAACGACGTGTGGGCGCCGTCCCTGATCAGCTCGTCCACCTGGACCGCCAGCCGGTCGGGGTGGCTGCAATCGTCGTCGTCCCACACGCACACCAGTTCGCCCGAGGCCGCGTCCAGGGAGAGGTTGCGCAGCGCGCCCAGGCGCGCGTCGGGATCGGCCTCGACGACCACGACTCGTTCCACCCCGTGCGCGCGAACCGACGCCAGCAACCGGTCCCGATACGCCGCCGTGCCCTGGGTGACGACGACCAGCTCGCGCGCGGTGTACCGCTGGTCGGCGAAGCACCTGATCGCGCGGTCGGCCAGCGCCGGCCGGTCCTTGGTCACCATCAGGCAGCTCACCAGCGGGGTCACGCCGCTCCCACCTCCCACACGATCGCGACCGGCACGCCGTGCCAGGCGGCGTTGGCGGCGTCGGCGATCCGCTCCTCGTAACCACCGGGCGGCAACGGCCCGCCGAACAGCGGCTCCTGGCAGGACCGGAGGGTGAGGCCGTGGGTCGCGAACGCCGTGAGGTAGTCGCTGACCAGGCGCGGGTGGTTGCGCATGAAGACCAGGTCGCCCGAGCGGTGCCCGCACACGTACTGCCCGTGCAGCAGCACCATGACCGGGTGCAGGTCGCTGACGACCAGGCGACCACCCGGGCGCAGCACCCGGCGGAACTCGCCGATCGCGCCGGTGATGTCCGGCAGGTGGCTCAGCGCCAGGCCGCAGACCACGAGGTCGACCGAGGCGTCGGGCAGCGGCAGGTGCTCCAGGTCGCCGAGCTCGAACCGGGCCCGCGCCACCTTGGCCGCGGCCAGGTCCAGCATCTGCGGTGACTGGTCGATCCCGATGACGTCGTGCCCGAGGCGGACCAGGGTCGCGGTGTGCCTGCCGGTGCCGCAGGCGGCGTCCAGGGCGCGTCCGGGTGGCACGTCGGCCAGCAGTCGCCGCACGGCGGGCTCTTCCGCCGAGAGGAGGAAGTGGGGATCGGCGTCGTAGGTGTGCGCCGTGAACGCGTACCCGTTCGCCACGTCCAGTTCGGTGAGCCGTTTGCCGGCGGATTCGTCGTCGGGGATGGAGTCGACGAGCTTCTTCAGTTCCGCCACCCTCGCCGCGACGAAGTCGTCGTCGTGGTCCACGGCGGTGCGCAGCAGGGCCAGTCCTTCGATGCCGATCATCAGTTCGGGGGTACGATCCCGCTGCATCGGGCACTCCTTCCGAACGGGGGCGACGTGATCGAGGGCTATTTCGAGCGGGAGAGCGTCGTCGTCGGGGATGAGCTCGGCGTGCACGTTTCAACCGATGCGGCCTTCTTCCGGGTGGACTTCTACCGGATCGGCGCGGAAAACGAGTACGCCGGCAGCACGGAATGGCTGCGCGGGGTGTTCGCGGCCCCGCCACCGCACCCCGATGGGGTGCCCGAGCACGCTTGTCCCTCGGTCGACTGGGGTTGGCCCGGCCACCGGGTCCCGGTGCCGCCGGGGTGGCGGCCGGGCGTGTACGTCGCCTTCTTCGTGGAGTCGGCCACCGACACCGCGCCGATCACCGACGACGACGGTCGCCCGACCGGGGAACAGCACCACGACGACGCGCACCACGGCGGCTTCGGCCGGGAGTACTTCGTGCTCCGCCCGCGCGTGCCGGGATCCGCGCCGATCCTCTACAAGAAGGCCGGCTTCACCCGCCACGCCTACAACCGCTCGGACGGGCCGGGGATCGACCGGGCGAGCAGCCTGTACGACAACCCGGTGTACGTCCCCGCGAACGGCGACGTGCCCGGTGGGCACAAGGTCAGCGCGCACCGGCCCGGTGGCGTCGACGACCTGGCGTACTGGGACGCCCCGTTCATCGCGTGGCTCGAACGCGCGGGCTACCGGGTGGAGTTCTGCACGGACCTCGACCTGCACGAGGACCCCGGCCTGCTCTCGCCGTACCGGCTGCTGCTCAGCGTCGGGCACGACGAGTACTGGAGCGCCCGGATGCGCGAGCACGTCGAGGCGTTCGTCGACGCGGGCGGCAACGTGGCGTACTTCAGCGCGAACACCTGCTGGTGGCGCGTGCACGTGGCGGACGGCGGCACGGCGCTCGTCTGCGACACCGACCACGAGGTCGACGGCGTCCACCCGCACCTGCCGGCGACCGACCAGTGGTGGACGCCCGCGCCCGACGGCGTCGGCGCGCCGGAGAACGCCCTGACCGGCGTCAGCTTCCGCAACGGCGGCATGTGGCCGGGTGACTGGCCCGGCGACCGGCCGCGCACCGGCTTCCTGGTGCAGCACGCCGACCACTGGGTGTACGAGGGCACGGGGCTGCGCGACGGCTCCGACGGCGGCGTCGCCGACCGGCTCGGCGCGGGCCTGCCGCTGATCGGCTACGAGTGCGACGGGGCCGCGTACACCCTCGACGAGCACGGCGTGGCGCGGCCGACCGGCGCGGACGGCACGCCGGAGTCCTTCCTCATCCTGGGCATCGCCGTGCTCGAACCCGTGCACGACGACTTCCACCACCCGAAGCCCGGTCACTGGAACTGCGTCCCGAGGGAGGCCACGACCGGTCCCCGTGCGGCGACCATGGGTGTCCACACGCGCAACGGCACCGTCTTCACCGCCGCCACCACGGACTGGCCGGTGATCGTGGGACGTGGCCTCGACGCCGGTGTCGACCGGGTGACCCGCAACGTCCTGGACCGCCTCAGCACGTGAACCCCTCGACCAGCTCGACCACTTCGGACAGACCGGAGACCCGCCACACGCCCGGTGGCAGCGGCGGCGGCACCTCCCGCCGCGCGGCGCGCTCCGGCCGCCACAGGTGCACCGCGCGCATCCCCACCGCGCGCGGTCCCAGGACGTCCGGTCCCCACATGTCGCCGACGAACAACGCCTCGGCCGGCCGGAGACCGCACTCGCGCAACGTCCGCCGGTAGATGCGGGGATCGGGCTTGCGCCACCCGGCGCGCGCCGAGCTCACCGCCGCGGCGAACACCCCGGCCAGCCCCGCCTGCTCGATCGCCTCGTCGAGCTCCCAGTACCAGTTGGAGCAGACCGCGCAGACCACGCCCAGCCGGCTCAGCCGCGCCAGCGCTTCGAGGACGTCGTCGTAGCGCCGCACCCTGAGCGCCCGGGTCTCCCGGTCCAGGTCCGCGACCACCGCCTCCACCCGCTCCGCCGGGACGCCGCAGGCACGGGCACGTCGCCGCAGCCGGTCCACCTCCCAGGCCCGGTAGGAGTCGCGGTCGCGCGAGTGCGCCTCGTGCGCCTCGCCGTCGGCCGGCCACACCGACCAGCCGTCGTCCCACCGGAGCCCGGCCTCGGGCAACCCGTGGCGTTCGAGCACTTCGCGGTGCGGCACGCCCCACGCGACCGACCGCGCCAGCGTGCCGTGGAAGTCGAAGAGGACACCGCGAACCACGTGCCACCTCGTCAGAACCGTCCGGCGCGGCGGGGGAAGTAGTCCTCCAGCACACCGTCGCGCTCCACGTCGACCGTGGCGCAGTGCAACCCGCCGCCGAACGGCGCGACCGCCCGGAACGGCACCGGCACGACCTCGAAGCCGAGCCCCACGAGCTGATCGGCCAGCCGGACCTCCTCGGCCTCGACGCACAAGGTGCCCGGGTCGAGGTTCAGGATGTTCACCGCGAGCCAGGGGGTGCAGAACGACAGCCTCATCCGGTGCCGCCAGCTCACCGGCGCGACGGCCTCCACCACCTCCCAGTCGTTGACCTCGAAGTACTTGACCAGCTCCGGCTCGGCGGGGCGCTCACCGTTGTGCAGCACCAGGCCGGGGCGCAGCGGCACCCACGTGGCGTCGATGTGCAGCGGGTGGGTGTTGGTGAACGTGATGGCGTGCACCCGGTGCTCGGGGAAGTGGCGCCTGAGCCACTCGTGGCCCTGCCGGTTGGTGACCAGCGACAGCTGCACGAACAGGTCCTTGCCGAAGCGGGCGACGTCGGCGGCGTCGAACAGCGGCTCCTTCTCGGTCAGCACCAGGTCGTGCGCGGCGACCCTCTCCAGCTGCTCGGCGACGCCCAGGGTGTTGTAGGTGTCCCAGAACCCGGGCACGTACGACTCGTCGGTCAGCCGCGGCTTCGGCGCCGCCTCCCACCGCATGTCCGGGTCGCTCTCGAACAGCGACTGGAGCACGGGGCGGTAGCACAGGTACTCGAACCACCTGCTCCGGTAGCACATCGTGGCTTCGAGGACCTCGTGGCCGACGGTGAGCAGCACGTCGCGCGGCGGCATGCAGCCGAACATGGACTCCTGCTCCCAGTCCGGCGTGCTCACCGGCCGGGTGAAGTCCAGCGGGGTGGGCCGGTCCACCCGGATGCCCCGCGACGTCAGCAGGTCCGCGAACGAGTCGAGCTGCTCGTTCGCCGCCGCCGTCATCTCCTCGGGCATCGGGCCCCACGTGCCCAGCGGGAAGCCGTCCTCGGGGAAGTCGCGGCGCACCGCGGGCTCGGGCGCCTGCACCACCGTCCCGGTGGCCCGGCCGAGGATGACGTGGCGCAGCGGGTCCCACCCGTTCCACGAGTTGACCCGCGTCGCCCTCGGCGCCTCGGCGCGCACCCGCCCGTCCGCGGCGGAACGCTCCAGTGTGGACATTCGCGCTGATCCTTCCGGCCGGACGGGCGGGCCGCCGTCAGATGAACAGGTCGTAGTCGGTGTCGCGCACGGCCCGACCCCGGCCGGCCGCCAGCTCGGCGAGTTCGAGGTTGGAGCGGTGCCGGGCGCAGTGGAAACCGCAGTCCCGGCTGGGGTCGACGATGCCCCGGTCGGAGTCGCGCCAGATGTCGACGAGGCTGTCGGTCACCGCGTCCCCGAGCCTGGCGGCCTCGTTCCCCCGGTGGTAGGGGCACGTGTACACGCCCGACGGCGTGACGAGGGTCCGCAGCTCGGCCACGCCGCAGCGCCGGTAGTCCTTCGGCTGGACGGGCCCCTCGTGCTTCCTCAACGAGTCCAAGGTGGAGGAGTTGACGACCTGGAACCGGTCGCTCTCCAGGCGCCTCGCCCGGTCGATCTGGGCCTCCACGGAGGCCAGCACCTCCTCCGGGACGCCGACCACGTGGTGCCGCTCGTCGAACATGGCCTTGACCTCGAAGTAGTCGCAGCCGATGTCGTGCGCCAACTCCGCGCCGGCCAGCACCTCCCCGTGGTTGGAGACCGCGGTGCCGTCGGCCTCCCGGCGCACCACCACGAGGAACGAGTAGCCCAGCGCGCCGGTCTTGACCTCGGCGAGGCGGCGCATGTTGCCGATCACCCGGTCGAACGCGCTCCCGCCGCGCCGGTCGGGTCGGAAGGACCGGTAGGTCCCGCTGGTCGCGGCGTCCACCGAGACCCGCACCCAGGAGGCGTGCTCGGCCAGCACGTCCAGGTTCTGGTCGATCATCGTGCCGTTGGTGACCACGCCGACCGCCACGCCCGCCCCGCCCAGCGCGCGGATGACCGCCCGGGTGCCCCGGTGGGCCAGCGGCTCGCCGCCGCCGATCAGGATCACCGCCGCGACGCCCAACTCGACCAGTTCGCCGGCGAGGGCCACCAACCTCTCCGCGGTGAAGCGGCCTTGGTTGAGCAGTTTCCCGCTGATGCATTCCGGGCACGCCAAATCGCAGAACGTGGTCGGATCGAGGTCCACCACGACCGGGTTGTGCGAGCGCCTGCCGCGGGCCACTGCCAAAGCCGTGGGAAAGATTCTCGGTTGGTAGAGTTTGGCGGCCAGGTCCATTCGGTCGATGGTCACGGTGGCGTCGTCCCTTCACTGATGAATGCCGGTCGGGTGTCCGGCCGTGATGGACCGAGTCGACCAGGGAGGGCCTGATTCCGGAGGTTACCAGCGGCTCTGCTTCGTCGGATTGCACGATGGAGTGGACCTCTTGGTCGCGACGGGACGTTCGTCGCCGAAGGTGCCGGATCGCGCCGACTGGGCTGGTCAGGAGCCCGCAACGGCCGCGTCCCTCACACGTGTGCCCTTGGTCGGGTGCGCGGTTCTCCTGGTGGAACGCCTGAACCGGTTCCGGTCACCTTGCGTTCCGCGTAACGCACACTTTTGGTTGAAGTGCGTGTCGAGAGGTGGGCTCGAGTGGCTTTCGCAGGATGGGCGGTGAATCGTGAACGGGGTCGAATATCACGCCGCGTGTGATCGGGTGGCATTGCCCTGATCGGCCACGTCGGCGCCTGGTCGCGGTCGCGAGGAGTGGATCAGTGCGGGCAATCGGGTGGTTGGCGGGGCGCGTGTCGCGGGCAATCGGAGCGGTCGCCTGGCGGATGCGCATGAGACGCGCGAGGAAGAACGACCCGCACCTCTACAAGTGAGGGGCCGCCGTGCTGGTCTGGGGCATCTCCGCGCTGTCGCACGACGCGTCGCTGGCCGTGGTGGACGACGGCGAAGTCCTGTTCGCCGGGCACTCGGAACGCTATTCGCGCGTCAAGAACGACCCACTCCTGCACGCCGACCTCGTCGCCGAGGCGCTGTCGCACGGCAGGCCGCAGGCCATCTCCTGGTACGAGCGGCCGTACCTCAAGAAGTTGCGGCACGCGGCGGCCGGCCAGTGGAAGGACGCCCTGACCAAGGAGGACGCGCCGCGCCGCTACCTGAGGTCGCTGGGCCTGCCGTTCCCGCTCCCGGAGATCTCGTTCGCCCACCACCACGAGTCCCACGCGATGGCCGGCGTCGCCACCAGCGGGTTCGGTGACGCGGCGGTCATCGTCGCCGACGCGATCGGCGAGTTCGACACGTTCACCATCTCGAAGTACACCGCGCGCGACGGGTTGGACGTGCTGTTCCGCCGTCGCTACCCGCACAGCCTCGGGCTGCTCTACAGCGCCTTCACCCGGCGCTGCGGCTTCCGCCCGAACGAGGACGAGTACATCACCATGGGCATGGCCGCCTTCGGCTCGCCCCGGCACGCCGACCGGCTGCGGGCCGAGTGGATCGCGGTCGACGAACCGGGTTTCCGGTTGCGCGCCAACGTGCACCGCGGCATCGGCGACTGGCTGCCCGGCGCGCGGCCCGAGGACCTCGCGGCCAGCGTCCAGGCCGTCACCGAGGAGGTGCTGCTGGGCGCGGCGCGGTGGGCGCGCCGCGAGACCGGCAGCCGCAACCTGGTGCTGATGGGCGGCGTGGCGCTGAACTGCGTCGCCAACTCCAGGATCTGCGCGACCGGCGACTTCGACCGCGTGTGGATCTTCCCCAACCCCGGCGACGCCGGGTCCAGCCTGGGCGCCGTCGCGGCCACCACCCGGCAACCGGTGACGTGGCCCGGGCCCTACCTGGGCACCGAGATCCGGCGGACGCTCGACCCCCACGAGGTCGTCGAGGAGCTCAAGGCGGACGGGGTCCTCGCGGTGGCGAACGGGCGCGCCGAGTTCGGCCCCCGCGCGCTGGGCAACCGGTCGATCCTGGCCGACCCCCGGACCCAGCGGATGAAGGACCGTGTCAACGAGGTGAAGGGGCGGGAGAAGTTCCGCCCGTTCGCGCCGGTGATCCGGGAGGAACGAGCGGCGGAGTTCTTCGAGATGCCGATCCCGGCGACGCCCTACATGCAGTTCACGGCCCGGTGCCGGGAACCGGGGAGGTTCCCGGCGATCGTGCACGCCGACGGCACCAGCCGCGTGCAGACGGTGACCCGCGACCAGCACCCGCTGCTGTACCGCGTGCTGCACGAGTGGGAGCTGGAGACCGGCTGCCCGATGTTGCTCAACACGAGCCTGAACTCGCGGGGCGAACCGCTGGTGAACTCCTGGGAGCACGCGTCGGCGTTCGGCCGGCGCGAGGGGATCAAGGTGCTGTGACCGTCATGATCGGACTCCTCGTGGCCAACGGCTGCAGCTGCACGCGCGGCCAGGAACTGCGTGATCCCGGCACGAGCGCGTGGCCCGCCGTGCTCGCCGCCCGCCTGGGCATCCCGGTCGCGAACCTGGCCGGTGACGGGAGCTCGAACCGCCGGATCGTCCGGACCACGGTCGGCAACCTCGACCGGGTGTGCCGCGAGTTCGGCGTGCCGGTCGAGGAGACGCTGGTGATGTGCATGTGGACGTGCGTCTACCGGAGCGAGTACCACGCCCGGCGCCGGCGTGACCGGGTGGGCCACCCGGACCTGCCGTACGAGACGGACTGGAAGCGCCTGGGTCCGTGGAACTTCGAGGAGGACGACGGCGCGTCCAACGCCCACTTCCGGTCCATGTTGAGCGAGGAGGGCGGCACCATCAACCTGCTGACCGACTGGGTCCTGCTGGACTCGTACCTCCGCTTGCGCGGCGCGGTGCCCCGGTACACCTTCGCGTGGAACGTCCTGCCGTCGAAGCTGCCGGGCGAGGCCGTCGAGCTGTCCCGTCAGCTGGAGCCGACGTCGGTCTACGGCAACGAGATCGGCAGCAAGGGCAACTCGATCAACGGCGTGACGCGGAAGAAGTTCGAGTTCGGCCCCGGCAGGCACCCCTTGGAGGCCGGCCACGCGTACTACGCGACCCTGCTCGAAACGTGGCTCAGGGACCAGGGGCTGACCTTCCCCGAGCACGTCCTCGCCCACCGCGCCCACGACTGATCCGGGTGGGGTGACACCGTGATCAGGTTGCTGGTGGCGAACGGGTGCAGCTTCACCGCCGGTCAGGAGCTGCGCGATCGTGGGACGGGCGCGTGGCCGGCGGTGCTCGCCGCCCGCCTGGGCGTCCCGGTCGCGAACCTGGCCTGCGGCGGTGGTTCGAACCGCCGGACGGTCCGGACCACGGTCGGCAACCTCGACCGGGTGTGCCGCGAGTTCGGCGTGCCGGTCGGGGAGACCCTGGTGGTGTGCATGTGGACCGGCGTCAACCGGGGCGAGTACCACCGGCGCGATCGGGTGGATCGCCCGGACCTGCCGCACGAGACCGACTGGTACCGCCTGGGGCCGTGGAACCTGGCGGACGACGACGGCGCCGCCGACGAGCACTTCCGGTCCATGTGGACCCGGGAGGGCGGCACGATCACCCTGCTGACCGACTGGGTCCTGCTGGACTCCTACCTCCGCTCGCGCGGGGCGGTGGCCAGGTACACCTTCGCGTGGGACCTCCTGCCGTCGAAGCTGCCGGGCGAAGCCGTCGAGCTGTCCCGTCAGCTCGATCCCACGTCGGTCTACGGGGACGCGCTCGGCAGGGGCGGCACGTCGTTCGGCGGGTCGACGTCGGGTGGGTTCGAGTTCGGCCCCGGTGGTCATCCTCTCGAAGACGGGCACGCGTACTTCGCGCAACGGCTGGAGACGTGGCTCCGGGACCAAGGCCTGGTGTTCCCGGTGGGCGCCGGCCTCGGAGCCATGGCCTGACGTGCGTGCCGGGCCGCCGCGGGCGCGCGCTGCTCGGTGAGGATCACCGTTCGGCGGTCAGGAACCGGTCGGGCCGCAGGCCTTTCGCGGTGATCCGCGTGTCGCCGATCCAGCCGTGGAAGCCCTGGCCGTAGCGCAGCGCGAACTGGGTGCCCCCGAGCGCGAACGGCCTGCCGAGCGTCGAGATGCCGCGTGACTCCTCGGCGGCGTTGCGGGCGATCTTCGCGCCGTCGACGTACATCGTGGTGCGGCGGCCGTCGTTGACCACGGCGACGTGCGTCCACCGGCCGACCGGCACGGCGTGGCTCCAGGACGTGGGGTCGGCGTCGACGGGCACCGGGTAGACCACGAACTGCAGGAACCGCTCGCCGGACAGGTTGAGGCTGCACGTCGGCTCGTCGTCGGACCAGCCGCTGGTCTTGCCGGCGTCCCCGGCGCGGCCTTCCCAGCTGAGCAGGCCCATCCACGCGTGGTCGCCGACGAGCGGGTCGGGGAGCTTGAAGAACGTCTCGATGGTGTAGCCCGCCTCGAACCGCATGGCGTTGAGCGGTGCGGTGTCGGACGTGCGCAGCACCGCGCCGCGGTCGGGGTCCTTGCCGCCGTCGAAGCGCAGGCTCGCGTGCGCGGGCTGGCCGTCGTGGTGCTCGGCCGACCAGGTCAGCACGTCCGGGCCGCTCCCGCGCAGCCGCGTGACGGTGAGGTCGTTGCCCCGGCCGGTGAGGTCCCGGGCCACCGCGCCCGCCGGCACGGGACCGTCCCCCGCCGGGAACCCGGCCGCGTCGAACCGCCAGTACGCCACCGTGTCCCGCGTGACGACGGCGCTCGCCGGACGCGCCGGCGGCACGACGGGCGGCGCGAAGCCCGCGAACCGCTCCCGGAAGTCGATCTCCACGGTGAACCGGTCGGCGTCGCCGGTCAGCCGCGCGGTCTCGGCCTCCGGCAGGCTGTCGCCGTCGCGGGCGAGCAGCCACGGCGAGAACGTCTCCACGTCGATGACGCCGCGGGTGAGGTCGAACGTGTAGAACCGGACCATGCCCGCGCCGCCGTAGTAGCGGTCCTGGTAGTTGGTCAGGTGCAGGTGCACGTCGTGGCCGTGGTCGTTGACCAGGGTGGTGCGGCCGGACGGCCAGTAGTGCCCGTTGAGGGTGAGGAAGACCTGGTCGTTGCGGCGGATCAGGTTGTCCCACAAGTGGCTGCCGTGCGCGGAGAGCCGCGCGTCCGGGCTGCCGGCGACGAGGTCGTGCGTGGTGAGGATGGTGGGCAGCGACCGGTGCCGGTCCAGCACGGTCTGCGCCCACTCGATCCCCTGGTCCGACACCCGCCAGTCCAGCGCGAGCACCAGCCACTGCCGCCCGCCGGCGCGCAGGACGTGGTAGCTGTTGTAGCCGTCCGGCGCGAACCCGCCGAAGGTCGGCATGCGGCGGAACCGCTCCGGCCCGAACACCCTGGAGAACGGCGTCGGCCCGCGCCGGTCGTCGGTGTTGCCCGGCACGTCGTGGTTGCCCGCCAGCACGCTGTAGGGGACGCCGTCGGTGAACACCGAGTCGGCCAGCCGCACCTCGGTCTCCGTGCCGTGCTCGGTCACGTCTCCCAGGTGGGTCAGGAAGACGACGTTCGCGTCACGCCGGCGCGCCACCTCGCGCAACGCCACGCGCACCGGCTCGGGGTCGGAGCCGCCCTCGTCGAGCAGGTACTGGGTGTCCGGCAGCACCGCGATGGTGAAGCGGGGGTCGGCGGTGTCCGGTCGGGCCGTCCCGCGCTCGTCGCCGTGCGCGACCGGCGCGAGCACCGCGGGTGCCATCGCGGCAGCGGGCGCCACGACCGCGGCCTGGAGCAGTGCGCGCCGTCCGACTCGGTTCTCCGCCATGAAGGTGCCTCTCTGCCGGTGGGGTGGCGAGAAGCCTCGTCGGGCCGCGTTCCAGGGCGCCGACGTGCGCGGGAACAGCCCGCGCACACTGGTTGAACCATGGGGGAACGACCCGGTTCCGATGGGGCGGTGGTCCGGCTCGACGCGAGGGCGCGCCCGGTCGGGCGGGTGGGGCTTCGGTGGGCGGTGCTCGGATCGGTGGTGCGCGGTGCCCGCTCAGCGGCGGGCGGTGGCCAGGATGACGAGGAACTGACCGCCGCCCGCGTCGACGGCGGCGGTCACCGGCAGGCCCGGGGTCAGTCGGGAGAAGCGGTCCACCAGCCATTCCGCGGCGTCCCGGGCGTCGCGCTCGGTCGGGCAGCGGGCCACCACCTCGCGTCCGCCCTTGCGCTCCAGCCTCCCGGCGACGGTGATCAGCGGCGCGGGGTCGGCGACGTGCAGGTGGTCCGGCCAGGGGATCACCGCGGTGACCGCGCCCTTGCGGGTGTTGCAGCCGCGGTGCGCGAGCCGTTCGGCGACCTTGGCCTTCCGGTCGGCGGTCCGGCTGTCCACGCTCGGCCCCCGCGAGTCGTTCACCGACATCCCGGGGTCGACCGGTTCGTCGCACACCCAGCACCGCCAGCCGTCGCGCTCGGCCACGTCATCGAGGAGGCTCATCCCGGCAACCTAGCCTGCGCGCACCGGGCGAGCGCCACCCGAGTCGCGCTCGCCACGCGTCAACGGGCATCGGCGGTGACGAGCAGCCGGAGGTGGGCGCCGAGCCACGTGGCCGGGGACGGGGCCTCGGCGAACGCCGTGACCAGCGCCGCCGCCGTGCGCAGGCCGGTGCCGTGCAGGTGGACGCCGACCTCCCGCACGCGGGCGAGCAGGCCGCCGGTCAGGTGGTCCAGGCCTCGGTGCGAGGCCTCGGCCAACACGGCCAGTGCGCCGTCCACGCTCGCGCTCAACGGATCCGCCGCCGTGACGCCCGGCGGCAGCGGCTGCGGTGGCGTGTCCGTCGCCAGGTCCGGGACGACCACGCCGGCTCGGGTGCGCACGGCCAGCGGATCGACGACCAGCGCGCCGCGGTGGCGGCGGACGGAGCCGGTGACCGTCGTCGGGTCGGCGCGCAACGCCGCCGCGAGCGCGTCGAGCGACCGCGGCGCGACGGCGCGGTACGTCGCGTCCAGGACGCACGAGGCGCCGGTGGAGTCGTGCAGCGAGGCGGTGAGGCGTTGCGCGGCCGGGTCGTAGGCCAGGCCGGACACCTCGGCGACGCGGACCGCGCGGACCAGTTCCGCCTCGACCCGCGCGCGGACCTGCCGCGGTGGCAGCTCGGCCAGGCGTGCGGCGGTCGCGGCGTAGTCGTCGACCACCAAGGCCGGCGGCAGGTCGTGCCACGCGGTGCCGACCGGCGTGAGCGAGGTCTTGGCGACCCTGTTGGCCTTCACCGCCACCGCACGGCTCGCGCTGCGGGTCGCCGACTCGGAGACCACGTTCGACGTGGCGAGGCGCTGCCCGGTGCGCAGGGGAGTGGCGCGCTGCACCAGGACCACGTCGCCCGAGGCGAAGTAGACGTCCACCGTGGACTCGGCGCGCAGCCGCGCGCCCAGCGCGGTCAGCCGGACCCGGCGCAACGGCGTCTCGGCGGGCTCGTCGGGACCGAGGACCTCGGCGCGCGGACCGTTCGCGGTCGTCCGGGCGTGCAGCTCGGTGAGCAGTGCGGCGAACCGCTCCGCCTGGTAGTCGGCGCTGCGCCGGCGATAGGCGTCGAGCTGGGCGAGCAGCTCGGCGATCACCGCGGCCGGCCAGTGCAGGCGCTGCGCCGTCAGGTCGCGGTGCAGGCGTTGCCAGGCCACGTCGAGCACCTCGCTCGCGTTCGCCGCGCCGTCGAGCAGCAGTTGGTCGAGCAGGTCCGCCACCGAGGTGAGATCCGCCGCGGTGGCGGGTGATCCGCCCACGTCGACGGTGTCGGCGCCCTGCGCGTCGGCCTCGCGGAACGCCCACACCACCAGCGCCAGCGCCACGTCGCGGTCGACCGCGTCCGTGTGGACGTAGGACAGGTCGCCGGGCACGAGGAACGTCACCGTGCAGGTGGGCAGTTCCGCTTGCGCCGTCCGGTCTGCCGCGGTGGGGCGTCGCAGCTTCGCGCGGTAGCCGGCGCGGAGGACCCGGCGGGCGCGGCGCAGCGCGCGTTCGCCCGTCAACGCCGCCAGGTCGGCGTCGGTCACCGCGCCCGGCGACCACAGCTCGGCGGGCACGGTGCTCTCCCGGGTGCGCCGGTACGCCAGGACGACCGCGATGCGGTGCCGGCACACGCCCGTCGCGCCGCAGCTGCACCGGGTCGCGTCGAGCGGGGCGCCGGGCGGCAGCGTGGTCGTGGTGCCGTCCGGGAACTCGCCCCGCACGGCGCCCGCCGCGTCGGTGTCGAGCACCGGGACGACTCCCGCGTCCAGGTCCTTGGTGGCGCGCTTCACCAGACCCCGGTTGGCCAGCGCCGCGAGCGCGTCCGGGGTCAGCGCCATCAGGTCGGGTCTGGTCATCCGATCTTCTCCGCGACGAACTCCGCCAGCCGGCCCGGGGTCATCGCGCCGACGTGGGCGCCGACGTTCGCGAGGCGCTGGGCCAGCTCGCGGTCGTAGGACGGGTTCGCCTCGTCGTCCAACGCGGCCAGGCACAGCACGTGGGTGCCCTGCTCGCACAGGTCCTTCACCGCGCGGACGAGGTGCGACTCGCTGCCGCCCTCGTAGAAGTCGCTGACGACCACCACGATCGACCGGCGCGGGCTCTCCACCAGCTCCGCCCCGTACGCCACGGCCTTGCCGATGTGCGTGCCGCCGCCCAGCTGCACCTTCATCAGCAGCTCGACCGGGTCCGTCACGTCCGAGGTCAGGTCGACCACGGTGGTGTCGAAGGCCACCAGGTGCGTCCTGATCCCCGGCAGCCCCCACAGGCACGACGCGGTGACCGCCGAGTGGATCACCGAACCGGTCATCGACGCCGACTGGTCGACGAGCAGGATCAGCTGCCACTGCTCCAGGTGCCGCCGGGTGCGCGAGACGAACTTCGGGTGCTCGATCGCGAGCTTGCGCTCCTCGGGCCGGTAGTGCCGCAGGTTCGCCCTGATCGTGGCGCGGAAGTCGAAGTTGCGGGAGTTGCGGTGGATGCTCGGCCGGCGCGACCTCGCGCCGCTGAACGCCGTGCGCACCTCGGTCCTCAGCTTCGCCGTCAACTGCCCCACCACCGCCTCGACGATCCTGCGCGCCATCGCGAGCACGGCGGGGTTCATCAGGTGCTTGGTCCGCAGCACCGCGCGCAGCAGCGCCGGGTTCGGCTCGATCCGGCGCAGCACCTCGGGATCCGTCACCACGTCGGTGATCTCGTACCGCTCGACCGCGTCGCGCTCCAGGCGTTCGACCGTCTCCCTCGGGAACAGGCTGTGCACCTCGTCCAGCCAGTCGACGGTGCGCAGCACCGAGTCACCGTCGCCGCCCTGGCGCACGCCGCGCTCGGCGAGGTCGGGATCACGCCCGTAGAGCCACTCCAGCGCCTTGTCCCTGCGCACGCCCTCGCCGCTCAGCCCGCCGGTGTGGCGCGACGCGGGCTCGCCGAGGATCAGCCGCCAGCGTTCCAGGTCCGTCATGCCAGGCCGCCCTTCGCCAGCAACGCGTCCACGCGTTCCTCCACCGCCCTCGCCTCGGCGATCACCACCGGATCGGCTCGCAGGCGCGTGACGCCCCTGGCGCTGCCCTCGACCCCGCGATGGGCGAGCACGGCGGCCGCGACCCGCTCCCGCTCCCGGGGCGGGAAGTAGCCGAAGGCGAGCCGCAACGCAGGCAGCGCCACCAGGAACTCCTCGTCCGTCATCGCGCTGACCAGCTCGTCGAGGACGCCGACCAGGTCCGGGCTCGCCAGCACCTCTTCCCGGGCGACCGCGAACAACCCGGCCAGCCAGTCGCCGAGCGCCTCGATGCCGCGCACCTTCCGCACGTCCGGCTTCGCGCCGAGCGCCCAGGCGAGACCGAGCGCCGCGCCGCGCAGGTCGGGCGGCGCCTGCGGGTCGTCGCCGACCCGGGTCGCCACGCCCGTGACGTCCACCGCGTCCAGGGACAACGCCGCCTTGGCGTGCCGCACCGCGTCCCTGGTCGCCGTCATCGCCCTGAGCCGGTGCGGATCGGCCGGCGCCGGTCCGCCGTGCAGGCCCTCGATCAGCCACAGCACCCTCGTCGTGCCCGTGTCGATCACCGCGCCCAGCAGCGGGTCGTTCTTCGCGCCGAACATCCGGTCGTGCCGCCACAGCCCGAGCACCGCGCTCAGCACGTGACCCAGCGCCGCGAGGTCGCCCGTCTCCCGGACGCCCTCGTCGAGCGCCTCCTTGACGCGATCCGAGAACGTCGAGATCCCGCACAGCACCGCGTCGAAGAGGATCTCGGCCAGGTGCTCCAGCCGCGCGTGCCGCGACCGGCGTTGCAGCGCCACCCCGGCCGCTTCCTCCAGCGTGGCCCCGTTCTCGGCGGCCTCGATCAACGCCGCCAGTCGGTCGTCGACCGGTCTGAGCGCCCACCGCTCGTCCAGCTGCGGCTCGGCGCCCGCCGACGGGCCGCTCGTGCGCTCGAAGCCGGGAATGCGCAGCACGCGCAGGCGGTGCAGGATCCGGCTCCGCGCGAGCGCCTCCGCGTCGGTGAGGTCGAGCACCACCTCACCTTCGTGGTCGAGACCGTGGGTCCGCAGCAGCTCCCGCACCGCGTCGACCAGGGGCGGTGCGGGCGTGTCCGGGTGCAGCCGCCCGACCTTGTCGCCCCGCAGCGCCCCGACCATCTCGACCAGCGCCGGGTGGGCGCCGGGCCGCAGCGCGCCGCGCCGCGTCCACGGAGGCGGCTGCGTCAGGTCTTCGGAGATCAACGCGCTGGTCAGCCCGTCCAGCACGTCGGTGCGCGCCGGGGTCTCGTGCCCGCGCAACCGGGCCAGCGCCGCGGCCTGGGTGCGCGCCGCGATGAGGTCCGCCGTCGACACCGGCTGCTGCCTGCGGCGCAACCGCGTCGCCACCGACTCGACGAGCCAGTCCGCCGCACGCCGTGCCCCGTTCTCCCACACCTGTTGGTAGTAGCCGGGCGACGGCATGCCCGACTGGTAGCCGGTGAACGCGTCCAGGCGGGCGTGGGAGTACGGGACGAGGTAGGTCGCGCCCCGGTCCCGCTCCGGCACCTCCGGCCACTCGGCGGCGCCGTCGAGCTTGGCCTTGAGGGCGGCCGTGTGGAAGCCGCCGGTGACCACGACGACGGGCTCGTCCCCCGCGTCCGCCACCGCCGCCCGGACCCAGCGCGCCATGTACTCCTCGCGCGCCGAGTCACCCCCGTCCACGTCGGCCGCGCCGCGGAGCAGGTCGAAGTACTCGGCCAGGCCCGTCGGCTCGGCCCCGCACTCGAACAGGTGGTCCCACAGCACGTCCACGTTGTCGACCGCGAACTCGGCGCACAACCGCTCGACGGCCTCGGCGTACCGCGGCTCCGCGTCGGCGTACCGGTTGCCGACGTCGCGGAACGCCTCGTGCCACGCGGGCAGGTCGATGAACCTGACCCGCGCACCGCAGCGGCGCGCTTCGGTGATCGCCACCCACTCCGGCGAGTAGTCGCAGAACGGCGTCCACGACGCGTGCTCGTCGGAGTAGCTGAACAGCGCGACGGGCAGCTCGTGGCCCAGCAGCAGCTCATCGATGCGGTCGTTGACGTCGGCGGGGCCCTCGACCAGCACGTAGGCGGGCCGCCGCGCCCGGATGGTGGCGGCGACCAGGCGGGCACAGGCGGGGCTGTGGTGCCGGACGCCGACGAACACGGCCCCCATCAGCCGGGCAGCAGGTGACGGGCCCGGTGCAGCTCCTGCCACTGCTCGCCCTGGTGCCGCGGAGCGTGCTGCTCCAGGTACCGCCGCAGCCGGGCCAGGTCCTCCGCGTTGTCCTTCGCCGCCGTGCCCGCCAGGCACTCGACGACGTCCGCGGCCGAACCCGCCTCACCCCGCAGGAACCAGCCCCGCACCCCCACCGCGTGCGCCACCGAGACCGCCTCGGCCGTGCTCATCACGGTCGTGAGCCGGTCGCCGCCGTCGCGCAGGTCTCGGAACGTGCGCACGAGGACCTCCAGCACGTCCCGCTTCGGCGCGAGCTCCACCCCCGACCTCTCCAACAGCCTCGCCGCCTCCCGCTCGACCAGCGCGAGCTCCGTGTCGAAGTCGGGGATCGGGAACACCGTCTCGAAGTTGAACCGCCGCTTCAGCGCCGCGCTCATCTCGTTGACGCCCCGGTCGCGGGTGTTCGCGGTGGCGATCACGCTGAACCCGTCCTGCGCGAACACCATGCCGTCCGGGCCGTCCAGCTCCCCGATCGCCAGCACGCGGTCGGACAGCGGCGACAGCAGGCAGTCCTGCACCTCCAGCGGGCAGCGGGTGATCTCCTCGAACCGCACGACCTTGCCCTCGGCCATGCCCCGCAGCATCGGCGCCGGCACGAGCGAGCGCGGCGACGGCCCTTCGGCCACCAGCAGCGCGTAGTTCCAGGAGTACTTGATCTGGTCCTCGGTGGTGGCCGCGCCGCCCTGGATCGTCAACGTCGACTCGCCGCAGACCGCCGCCGCGATCAGCTCGGACAGCAGCGACTTCGCCGTGCCCGGTTCGCCGACGAGCATCAGGCCGCGACCGGTGGCCAGCGTGACCAGCGCCCTGTCCACCAGGGACGGGTCGCCCACGAACTTCTTGGTGATGCCCTGCTCGTCGTCGCCCACCACGAACCGGCGCGCGGCGGCGAGGCTCAGCACCCAGCCCGGCGGCTTGGGCGCGGTGTCGGCGTCGCGCAGGCGCGCGAGCTCGTCGGCGAAGCGGATCTCGGCCGGAGGGCGCTGCGTCGTCCTGGTGCTGGTCATGACCGCAGCGACTCCAGTTCGGAGAGGAGTTCGGACAGGGTGATCGGGTCGATCTCGTAGGTGGCGGGAGCGTTCCTCGGGGCGGACCAGCCGCCGTGGCCGCTCGGCGAGAACCACACGTCGCTGAAACCGACCTCCGGGAAGACGTCCACCGCGCCGACCGCGATACCGGGGTCGAGCGAGGCGACGAGGGCCCCGCCGTCCGGGAACGGCCGGGTGATCCAGCACTCGACGCCCGCGTCCTGCGGCGTGCCGCGGACCCAGCCCTTCTTGGTCAGGCCGAGGATCCTGCCGATCGGGTACGGGGTGGCGCAGTACTCCTTGAGCTGGGGGAGGAGCCCGCCGGTCGACTCCGGCAGGTGGATCGGGCGGCCCAGCTGCGGGAACGGTTGGAGGATCTCGTAGTCGGCGAAGACCTCGCCCCACGCCGCCGCCGTGTCCCGGAGGTCGACCGCGTGCGCGACGCGGACCAGGGCGTCGTCGGGCAGCGTGAACCCGTCGTCGGACGGGTCGGCGAGCGTGCGGTCCTCGGCCAGGCGGAACGACGCGCCCGCGTCGGTGATCCACACCAGGCGGCGGACCAGGTGCCACAGCAGCGGGTGCGCGGCGAGGACCGTCCGGAACTCCTCGGCGGTCCAGGTGCGCTGGTCGACCATCGCCCGCTCCAGGCGGTGGATCTGGTCCGACGCGATCGCGCGGACGTCCTTCTTCAACGCCGCGAACCGCTTGTGCTCCAGCGGTGCGAGCGCCTGGTCGTCCTTCGCGCCGGGCTTGGGCAGGTCCTTGCGGCGCTTGCCGTCCTCGTCGAGGACGTAGGGCTTGAGCTGCTCGTCGAAGCCGACGGTGAACCGGCGCGGGCCGTAGTCGATCACCGACGTCGCCTCGTCGTCGAGGCCGAGGCGGGGCACGAGGCGGTCGGACAGCTGGTCGCGGCTCAGGCCGAGCGCGGCGGCGATGTCGGAGACCTTCTCCTGTGCCCGGGTCTTGAGGCCCTTGAACTTGACCCGCTCCGCGATGCTGTTGAGGTGGGTGAGGGCCACCTCGCTGCCGATCCGGGCCAGCACGTCGAGGCCCGTCACGGCGCGGGCGTGCTGGCTCTCGCCGGGCCAGGCGCGGATCAGCGGCGCCAGCCGGCGCACGGTCTCGTCGTCGCCGAACCAGCCGAGGGCGGTGAAGGCCCAGGCGCCCTTCGCCGGCGCCCCGGCGTCCTGCCAGCGGCCGAAGAGGGACCAGGCGAACTCCGCCAACGACGCCCGGTCGCACGCTTCGACGGCGAGCGGCAGACCGGGGTACACGGCGTCCGGCTTGGACAGCGCCGCGGTCATCAGGAGGTTCGCCGCGGCGTCGGCGGACAACGCGCCGGCGCCGTCGGCCAGCAGCACCTGGGGGAGCAGCCGGGGGTCGGCCCAGTCGCCGATCACCGGGAGCTTGGCGGGCAGCACGTCGAGCGGGTCGACCTCGATCAGCGCGTCGACCGCCGCGCCCACCTCGGCGGACACGGAGGCGGCGACGGCGATGACGTCGACACCGGTCTCCAGGTAGAGGTGGCGGAGCGCGGCCTCGGCGTTGCGGCGCGCACGGCCCGCCACGCCCAGCGCCGCGGGCAGCAGGAGGCGGGCGGCGGCCTCGCGGTGCCGGGACAACCAGGAGGCGGCGAGCGCGCGGGCGGTCTTGAGGCGCGCCAACCAGTCCGCCATCAGCTCGGCGACCTCGGTGGTGGCGTACGGGAGCAGCAGGTCACCGGCCTGCTGCGGGTTGCCCACCGCCAGCCGCGTCATCGCCGGCAGGGCGTCCAGCCCGAACCGGGCCGTGATGCGCCTGCCCCAGAGCTCGCTCTCCCAGGTGCCGTTGGGCGTCCAGTCGGCCAGCAGCGGGCGCGCGAGCTCCTCCGGGCCGACCTCGAAGAGGCCGTGGCCGAAGTAGTTCCCGGCGCGGGCGGCGGCCGCGACGTCGTTCCAGTCGTCGCGGTCGTCGGTCCACCGGCTCTTCAGCCCGAGCCACGCCTCGCGCTCGCCCGGCAGCCACGTGAGGTGGGCGGCGGGCACCGGGACGTCCTTCAGCACCACGGGTTCGGGCCGCGGGCGACGGTGCTCCCACGGCGGCTCGGCCAGCACCCGCGGCAGCGCGTCGGCGGGCGCGTCCGGCACCGTCACGGGCCGCGCCACCCCGTCCGGCAGGTCCAGGTCCGGATGGGTCAGCAGGTGCCGGCGCAGCAGGTCGCGCACGTCCGCGTCGCCGGCGGCACGGTGCGCCAGCAGCCGGGCCGCCCGCCTCGGGAACGCTGCCATCGCGGACAGCAGCGCCGGCCGCGCGTACCGCTCCCGCAGCCGGTTGAGCAGCAACAGGAACGCCTCGTCGGACGGCAGCGCCGCCAGCGCGTCCAGCGCCCGCTTGCGGCAGTCCGCGTCCAACTCGACCTTGGCGCGCAGGTTCGCGTCCAGCAGCGGGGCGAGCGCCGGCCCGTGCACGTGCAGGGCCGTGTAGAGGCCGACCGGAGACCAGATGAAGGGCCCGACCCGCAGGCCGGCCAGCTGCTCCAGCGTGCTCGCCGCGCACACCACCATCCAGAACGGCGCGTACTCGGCGGCGTTCGCCTCGTCGAACCAGTCGTGCCGCGTCGGCGCGAGGAACGCCCGCGCCGCCTGGCCGAACGGGGAGCCGCCGACCTTCTCCAGCTCCGCCACCGCCGCGTCGTACGTCGCCTGGTCCGCGGCCGCCAACGCGGTCCGGACCTCGATCAGCGCCCGGCCCTTGGTGGTGTCGTCGCCGTAGTGGCGCTCGGGGTACCAGAACAGGGAGTCGCCGCTGCCGTCCTTCTGGTGGTGGACGTGCGCCATCGAGTGGTGCACGGCCGCCGCCGCGGCGAACGGCAGACCGAACTCCTCGATCCACCAGTGCACCGGGGAGTCGTCCGCGCCGGCCACCTTGGCGAGCACGGCGGCCCCCAACGGATCAGGCGTGCCGTCGAGGTGGTCGCGCAGTGCCCGCACCAGGTCCGGGTTCGACTTCGGGTGCGCCAGCGCCTGCGCGGTCGTCGCGGCGCGCTCGGTGATCCGGTCGTGCACCTTCTGCGCCAGCGCGGCGTCCACCGCGAACTCCGGCCGCGGACCGGCGTCCCTGCGGCGAATCGCCTTCCGCAGCCACTCCCGGGGCATCACCCAGGCGTCCTCGTCGGGCGGGGGAGCCTCGACCGCGGGAGCGGCGACCGGGGCGGGTGTGGCCGCAGGGGGCGGGGGAGCGGTGGCGGCGACGCTCAGGTAGCCCTTCTTCTCCTTCTCGGCCACCAGCTTCGCGACGTGGGCCAGCGCCGCCGCCTCCGAGGCCAGCTCCTTGGTCTGGGTCTGCCCCGCCGCGCCCAGCCGTCCGAATCGGACGGTCACCCGCACGCCGTCCTGGTCGACCTCCCAGAACTTCGCCGAGCCACCGTCGACGAGTTCCCACCTGCGCACCACGACTTCCCCCCGAAGAACAGACCCGGAAACGACGTCCACGAACTGTACGGACGGGGTCCGACAATTCGTCGCGCAAGCCCGCCGGTCAGGCCGCGGCCGACACCTCAGCTTGACCAGTGCCACGCCTTCCCCCAACCAGGCCTCGCGCGCGGTGACCGAGTACCGCGTCGGATCGGTCCCGGCGGCCTGGCGCCGTTCCTGCTCCTCGATGACGGCGGCCCACCGCTCGAACCACGGCTCCTTGACACCTTAACGACGTTCAGGGACGCTGGAGGCACGGTTTAACTTAGTTAAGGAGAGTTCGGATGCGTGCTGCAGTCGTCACCGGACCCGATGCGCCACCCGTCTGCGGAGACGTCGCCGAGCCGGCGGTCCCGCCCGGTCAGGAGCCGTTGCACCTGGTCGGAGCGGGTCTGCACAACGTCGTGCGCGGGCCGGCCTCCGGGCGGCACTACGGCGGCCGGACGACGTACCCGCTGGTGCCGGGGATCGACGCGGTCGCCCGCACCGGTGACGGGCGCCTGGTCTACACCGGCTACGCGCGTCCGCCGTTCGGGACGATGGCGGAGCGGCTGACCGCCCCGTTCCAGGCGGAGGTGCCGGCGGGGGCGGATCCGCTCGCCGTCGCCGCGGGCATGAACCCCGGCCTGTCGGGCTGGGTTGTCCTCACATCGCGGCGCGAGGAAGTGGGCGCGCTGGGCACCGTGCTGGTGCTGGGCGCGACCGGGATGTCGGGCAGCCTGGCCGTGCAGGGCGCGCTGGCGCTCGGGGCGGAACGCGTCGTCGCCGCCGGGCGTGACCCGGAGGCGCTGGAGCGGTTGCGCGGCCTGGGAGCGACGACGGTGTCGCTGGCCCAGGACGGGCCCGACGCCCTGGAGCGGGCCCTGGCCGGTGCGGTCGCCGAGGCGCGGCCCGGTCTCGTGCTGGACTACCTGTGGGGGCCGATCGCCGAGGCCGCGTTCGCGGTGCTGGGTCGGGGCGGCGAGGACGGCGGAGCGGGCACGGCGTACGTGCAGCTCGGCTCGCTCGCGGGCCTGGAGGCGTCCTTGCCCGCGGAACTGCTGCGCAGTCGGCGGATCCGGATCAGCGGGAGCGGTGCGGGCTCGGTGTCCGTCGAGGAGATGTCGGCCAGGGCGCCCGAGGTCATGGCCCGGTTCGCCGACGGTTCCCTGCACGTGCCCTACACCGCGTACCCGCTGAGCCGGGTCGGCGACGCGTGGGCGCACACCGGGCGCAGCCGGGCCGTCGTCGTGCCGGGTTGAGCCGCGGAGCGAGTGGTCGGCAGGGGGACCACTCGGAAGAGGGCACCGGTGCCGAGGGATCGCCGGTCAGGGCAGGTTCTTCTCCAGGGCGGCCACGTAGGCCTTCATGAGGTGGTCCCGCATCCCGTCACCGGCCGGGGCGAACGGGTCGGCGGCGAGGCCCTTGCCCCGGTCGAGCAGGTTGGACACGGTGGGCATGGACTCGCGGACCCGGCCGGAGGAGTCGATGTAGCGCAGGGCCGCGACGTGGTGGAACACCGGCTCCGGCGGGACCTGGGCGACGACGTCGTTGTTGTTGACCACCCGGAACGTGCGTCCGGCCAGGGCCTTGTCGTAGGCGTCGGCCAGGGTCCGGTCGCACGTGCGGGGCTGGCCGAAGGTGTACACGCCCTGGGCCGAGAGCCGCGGGTCCTCGAAGTGCAGCCAGGCCGCGGCCAGCATCGCCAGGCCGCCGCCGAGGCTGTGCCCGGTGAACCACACCGTCTGCTCGGCGTCGCGCAACTCCTCCACGGCCGCCAGCACGGACGGCATCACCGCCCGCAACGCCTCGGCGAACCCGTAGTGGACCAGGCCGGTGCGCGCCGGACCGGGCCACGGCGGCGTGGTCGTGTCCGACAGCCAGTCGCGCAGCTGCACGGGCTCGGTGCCGCGGAACGCGGTCACGATCATCGTCGGACTGGCCATCGTGTACGCCTGGGTGTCGCTGATCGCGAACGGCGGGGAGAACGTCGAGTGGTGGTGGCGCACCCGGTCGAACCCCCACTCCGCGGCCGTGGCCTCGATCCGCTCGCGGTCCTTGTAGGCCAGCTCGGCGGCCTTGGCCATGCAGTACGCCTGGCGGGCGTCGTACCCGGTGGCCCGGTGGTTCAGCGTCGGCGCAGACATCGTCCATCCTCACGAAGGCGACACGTCGCAGGGCGGCCATGACCCCGCCCGTGCTTCATGCCTACCTCCGCCGCCGCCCCTCCCACCACCGCACACCCGGCCCTTCACCCCACCGAGGTCGCCCTCTCACCCGTCCTGGCCGCACCCCTCGGACGTCGTCAACCGTTCGTGCCCACCCGTGCCGCACGGGTGGTCGAGGCGCGGGCGCCTAATCCTGCGCCTTGCCCCCGGTCACGCGGGAGAGCGCCAGGGCGATGAGGATGATGGCCCCGTTGAGGGCGCCGATCCACTGCGCGGGGACGCCGCCGAGGGTGAGCACGTTCTGGATCATGAACAGCAGCAGGATGCCGGTGAAGGCGCCGAACACGGTGCCCTTGCCGCCGTTGAGGCTGATGCCGCCGATGACCGCGGCGGCGAAGACGGTGAAGATGTAGCCGTTGCCCTGGCCGGAGGCGACCGAGGCCAGTCGGCCGGAGAGCAGCAGGCCGCCGAGGGCGGCGAGCAGGCTCGCGGTGACGATGACGATCCAGAGCACGCGGTCGGTGCGGATGCCGGCGGCCTTGGCCGCGTCGACGTTGCCGCCGATCGCGTAGAGGGACCGGCCGAAGCTGGTGAAGCCGAGGACCACGATGCCGACGGCGAACAGGGCCAGGCACAGCCACACCGACACGGGCACGCCGAACCACTGCGTGGTGCCGAGGTACAGCATCGACTCGGGGAGGCGGAAGAAGGTCTGGCCGCCGGAGATGCCGGTGAGGATGCCGCGCAGCACGATCAGCATGCCGAGCGTCACGATGAAGCCGTTGAGCCCGAACCGGATGATGAACAGCGCGTTGACCACGCCGACCAGGACGCCGACGGCCAGCGTGATGGGCACCGACCAGCCACCCGGCACCAGGCCCAGCCCGTGACCGGCGCCGACCGGCACGGTGAGCCACGCGGCGACTCCGGGCGCGAGGCCGACGGTGGACTCCAGGGAGAGGTCCATCTTCTTGACGACCAGCACCAGGGTCTGGGCCAGGACCAGGACGGCGATCTCCGACATGGTCTGCAGGATGTTGACGAGGTTGTCGGCTTGCAGGAACACCGGGCTGACCAGTTGGCCGACGACGGCGATCGCGATGATGGCGGGGATCAGGGCCAAGTCGCGCAGGCGGGCGAAGGCGAGCCGCCGCCTGCCCTGGAGCCGGGCGGACTTCCCCGCGGGGCCTGCCGCCGGGTCGTTCCCGGTGACCGCGGCGGTCTTGGTCTCAGGCATCGAGGTCCACTCCTTCCATCGCGGCCACGAGCTGGTGGTCGTGCCAACCGCCGGGCGTCTCGGCGACCACGCGGCCCTGGAACACCACCAGGACCCGGTCGCACAGGCGCAGGTCGTCGAGTTCGTCGGAGGCGATGAGCACGCCGGCGCCGGACCCGGCGATCTCCTCGACCTTGCCGAGGAGGAACTCCTTGGACCGCACGTCGACGCCGGCGGTCGGGTTGATCAGCACCAGCAGCTCCGGGTCGCCTGCCAGGGCGCGTGCCATGACGACCTTCTGCTGGTTGCCGCCGGACAGGCCGGAGACCGGCAGCTCCGGTCCGGGCGTCTTGATCGCCAGGTTCTCGATCATGGTCGAGGCGATGCGGTCACGGCGGCGGCCGTCGATGAACCCGTTGCGCCCGAGCCGTTCGGGGATGGTCAGGGTCCCGTTGTCCGCCAAGGACATCTGCGGCACGAGACCTTGGTGGTGCCGGTCCTGCGGGACGAACCCCGCACCGGCCTTCAGCGCCGAGGCCACGCTGCCCGGCCGCGGCCGGGACCCCGCGATCTCCACGGTGCCGCGGGCCGCCGCGCGCAAGCCGACGACGGTCTCGGCGATCTCGATGCGGCCGCTGCTCGCCGCGCCCGCGAGACCGACGATCTCGCCGGCGCGGACGCGGAACGACACGTCCTCGTACGCGCCGGGCAGTGACGCGCCGTCCACCACGAGCACGTCGGCGGCGTCCGGCGCCGGCCCGCGCCGACCGCCGCCCGCCTCCGCCGCGGCCTCGCCGGTCATGGCGGCGACCAGTTCGGCGCGGGGCAGTTCGTCGACCGCGGCGGTGAGGATGTGCCTGGCGTCGCGGAACACCGTCACCACGTCGCAGATCTCGTAGATCTCCTGGAGGTGGTGGCTGATGAACAGGAAGGTGACGCCCTGCCGCTGGAGGTCGTCGATCCGGGTGAACAGCCGGTTGATGGCCGCCGCGTCGAGTTGGGCGGTGGGCTCGTCGAGGATGATGAAGCGGGCGCCGAACGACAGCGCCCTCGCGATCTCCACGAACTGCCGCTGCTCGACGTCGAGCTCCCGGGCGGGGGTGCGCGCGTCGACGTCGACCGACCAGGTGTCCAGCAGCTCGCGCGCCCGGCCGTGCACCGTCTTCCAGCTGATCAGCCCGACGCGGCCGCGGTCGTGCCGGTTGAGGAAGAGGTTCTCGGCGACGGTCAGCTCGGGGATGATCGTGGACTTCTGGTAGACGCACGCCACCCGCTGCCGCCACGCGTCGCGGTCGGCGAGCCGAGGGGCGGGCTCGCCGCCGAACGCGACCTCGCCCTCGTCCGGGGCCTGGAGTCCGGTGAGGATGGACACCAGCGTCGACTTGCCCGCCCCGTTGCGCCCGACCAGGGCGTGGGTCTGCCCGGCCTCCACCCTGATGGCGGCCTCGTGCAGGGCCACCGTCGAGCCGAATCGCTTCGTGATCCCCGTCGCCTCGACGACGGGCGCGGTCACGGTCATCTCGCGTCTCGCCTTCCGCTCAACCGAGCTTGTTGCCCCACAACGACTGGTCGTCGCTCTTGAGGCTGGGAACGCCGTCGTAGGTGCCGCCGTCCGCGGTCACCAGGGGAGCGGAGAGCTGGTCCTCCAGCAGGCCGTCGCGGACCTGGACGATCGTGCTGTCGTGGTCGGTCTTGCCGGGCGCGAACGTCTTGCCGTCGATCGCGGCCTTGAGGTAGTGCAGGGCGTACTTGGCGTAGAGGTCGGCCGGTTGGGAGACGGTGGCGTCGATGCGGCCTTCGGCGATGCCGGCCAGCTCCTCGGGGATGCCGTCGTTGGAGACCACGAACACGTGCTTGGGGTCCTCCGGCCCCACCAGCAGGTCCTTCTGCTTGAGCACCTGCAGCGTGCCGGCGAGGGCGAAGCTGGACTGCATGTAGACGCCCTTGATGTCGGGGTGGGCGGTGAGGTCGGTCTGGAGCTTCTGCGCGGCGACCGCGCCGTCCCAGTTCGTGGCCTCGCCGAAGACGGTGATGCCGGGGTAGTTCGCCTTCATGCAGTCGTTGAACGCCTCGGTGCGGTCGCGGCCGTTGATCGAGGCGAGATCGCCTTGCAGCATCACGACCTTGCCCTGGCCGCCGAGCTTGGCGCCCAGGAACCGGCACGCCTTCTCGCCGTACGCGCGGTTGTCGGCCCGGACCACCATGTACACGTTGCCGGTGTCGGGGCGGGTGTCCACGGTGACCACCGGGATCTTCTTCGCCTCCAGCTGCTCCAGCGTGGGCGCGATGGCCGCGGTGTCCTGCGGCGCCATCGCGACGCCCTTGACGCCCTGGCTGATGAAGGTCTGGGCGTTGGCGGTGAGCTTGGCGACGTCGTTCTGGGAGTTGGTGGTCTTCAGCTCGAGCCCGAGCTCCTTCGCGAACCCGGGGCTGTACTCGATGTAGGAGTTCCAGAAGTCGGTGTCGGACCGGGGGTAGTCGACGCCGACCACGGGCCCGCCGGACCCGGCGTTCGAGTCGCCGCAGGCGGCGAGGGCGGCGGTGAGGGCGGCGACCGCGCCGAGGGAGGCGATCGTGCGGTGGGTGCTCTTCACGGGTTCTCCTAGCGGCGATGCTGTGGGAAACCTTGAGGGACGGTCAGGTGCGCGGACGGACGCGCAGGCCGCTCATCCCGCCGTCGACGGCGAGGTCGGCGCCGGTGGTGGAGCCGGCGAGCGGGCTCGCCAGGTAGGCGATGGCGGCGGCCACCTCGTCCGCGGTGACCAGGCGTCCCATGGGCTGGCGGGCGTGCAGCGCGGCCCGTTCCGCCTCGGGGTCCTCGGCGCGGTCGAGCAGGCGGGCGATCCAGGGTGTGTCGGCGGTGCCGGGGTTGACGCAGTTGACGCGGATCCCGTCGGCCACGAGGTCGGCGGCGCTGGCACGGGTCAGGGCCAGCACCGCGCCTTTGGTCGACGAGTACAGGACGCGGTCGGGCAGACCGGCGGTCGCCGCGATGGAACAGGTGTTGACGATCGCCGCGTGGTCGGACCGGCGCAGGTGCGGCAGGGCCGCGCGGGTGGTGCGGACGATGCCGAGGACGTTGACCTCGAACACCCGCCGCCACTCGTCGTCCGGGTTGTCCTCGATGGCGCCCTGCGCGCCGATGCCGGCGTTGTTGACCAGGATGTCGATGCCGCCCAGCCGCTGGGCCGCCCGCTCCACGGCGGCCCGCACGCTGACGTCGTCGGACACGTCGGCCCGGATCCCGACGAGCGGGTCCGGCACGCCGTCCGGTGCGAGGTCCAGGCACGCGACGCGCGCGCCGCGGGAGGCCAGCAGGAGCGCCGTGGCCAGTCCGATGCCGGAGGCGCCGCCGGTGACCACGGCGGCGAGGCCGGCGAACTCGGGCGCGCTCACGCGGTGGCCTGCCGGTTCCAGACGGGCCCCTCGGGGAAGCGGTGGGCGGCGATGGAGGCGGGGTGCAGCTCGGCGCTGATGCCGGGCGCGGTCGGGGCGAGGTAGTGGCCGCGGCGGATCCGCACCGGGTCGGTGAAGTGCTCGTGCAGGTGGTCGACGTACTCGATGACGCGGTCCTCGGTCGTGCCGCTGACCGCGACGTAGTCGAACATCGCCAGGTGCTGGACCATCTCGCACAGCCCGACACCGCCGGCGTGCGGGCACACGGGCACGCCGAACTTGGCCGCCAGCAGCAGGATCGCGACGTTCTCGGTGACGCCCGCGGTGCGGCTGGCGTCGAGTTGCAGGATGTCGAGGGCGCCTGCCTGGAGCAGCTGCTTGAACATCACCTGGTTGTGGGTGTGCTCGCCGGTGGCGACCTTCACCGGCGCCAGCGCCCGCCGGATCGCGGCGTGGCCGAGGATGTCGTCGGGCGAGGTGGGCTCCTCGATCCAGTAAGGGTCGTAGGGCAGCAGCCCGGTCATCCACTCGACGGCCTGCCGCACGCCCCAGGCCTGGTTGGCGTCCACGGCGATCCTGATGTCGGGCCCGACCGCCTCGCGGGCCAGCCGCAGGCGGCGCCGGTCGGCGGCGGCGTCCGCGCCGACCTTCAGCTTGATCTGGGTGAACCCGTCGGCGACGGCCTCCTTCGACAGGCGCACGAGCTTCTCGTCGTCGTAGCCGAGCCAGCCGGGTGTGGTGGTGTACGCGGGGTAGCCGTGCCGCAGGAGGTGGGCGGCGCGGTCGGCGCGGCCGGGCTCGGCGCGGCGGAGGATGTCGAGCGCCTCGTCGCGGGTGAGGACGTCCTCGAGGTAGCGGAAGTCGACGAGGTCGACGAGCTGCTCGGGGGTCAGTTCGGAGAGCAGCTGCCACACCGGCTTGCCCGTGCGGCGCCCGTAGAGGTCCCAGACGGCGTTGACGACGGCCGCGGCGGCCATGTGGATGGCGCCCTTCTCGGGGCCGAGCCAGCGCAGCTGGCTGTCACCGGTCAGCCGCCGCGAGAACGCGCCCGGATCGCCCAGGACCTCGTCCACCGGCAGCCCGACGACCAACGGGGCCAGGGCGCGCACGGCGGCGACCTCGACGTCGTTGCCGCGCCCCACGGTGAACGCGAGGCCGTGGCCCTCGGCGCCCTCGCTGGTCCGGATGGTCACGTAGGCGGCCGAGTAGTCGGGTTCGGGGTTCATGGCGTCGGAGCCGTCGAGCTCGCGCGAGGTCGGGAACCGCACGTCGACCGCGTCGACGGCGGTGATCAGTTCAGTCATCGTGCCTGGCGCTTCCGGCGCGGGCGCCTCGGCGTCGGGTCGAAGGCATGGCCACCACCCCTTGTCGTGTGTCTGCGGCATGTCCGCGGCCCAGGAGCCGACAGGACATGGGATGGATTTATAGGTCGTCCGGCCTGTCGGTGTCTAGAGTCGGCGCTCGACTCAGGCGGAAAACCGGTAAGTAGCCTGGTAAATGGCCAACGCCGAAGGTGGGCCTGGTTTCCGAGACATCCAATGTCTTCCGTAGAGATGGGATGTATTGCTAGCCTGCCCAGCGCGCACGCCACGTCCTGGGAGAAGCCACCGATGTCACTGACCGACAAGGCGATCGACCGCATCAGGGACCTGATCCAGTCGGGTGACCTGTCGCCGGGGTCGAAGCTTCCCCCCGAGCAGCAGTTGGCCGCCGAGTTGGGCCTGTCCCGGAACCTGATGCGGGAGGCGGTCAAGGCGCTCGTGGTCGCACGCGTGCTGGAGATCCGGCGGGGCGACGGCACCTACGTGACCAGCCTGGAGCCGGAGGTGCTGCTCGGGAGCATCGCGTCCGCGGTGGAGCTGCTCCACGGCGACACGCTGTTGGAGCTCACCGAGGTGCGCCGGCTGTTCGAGCCGGTCGCCACCGGACTCGCGGCCACCCGGATCAGCGCCGCGGAGCTCGCCGTGGTCGAGGAGCACCTCCACGCGATGCGCGCCGCCCGCGACGACGTGGAGCTGCTCAACGAGCACGACGCCGCCTTCCACCGGGCCGTCGTCGCCGCCACGGGCAACGCGACGTTGGCGACCCTGCTGGACGGCATCTCCGGCCGCACGGTGCGCGCCAGGGTGTGGCGCGGACTGGTCGACGACAACGCGGCGAGCCGCACCCTCGCCGAGCACGAGGCCATCTACCACGCGCTGGTCGATCGCGACGCCGCCCTCGCCCAGGCCGCCGCCCTCCTGCACATCACCACCACCGAGCGGTGGCTGCGCGAGCACGTGGACCGCGACGGCGACGTCCCGCCCGCCGGCTGACGACGGCGTCGCACACCAACACGTCGCACCAAGACGTCGCACACCAAGGAGAACCCGATGAAGTTCCTGCGCGTGGGCCCGGCGGGCCACGAGCGGCCCGTCGTCCTCGACGCCCGCGGCGCCGCCTACGACCTGACCGGGTTGACCGCCGACATCGACGGCGCCTTCCTGGCGGGCGGCGGCGTGGACCGGGTCCGGGCGGCCCTCGCCGACGGCGCGGTGGACCCGATCGACATCACGGGCCTGCGGATCGGCGCCCCGGTCGCCCGGCCGGGGAAGGTCGTCTGCGTCGGGCTGAACTACGCCGACCACGCCGCCGAGACCGCGACGCCCCCGCCCGCCGAGCCGGTCATCTTCCTGAAGGCCTCGAACACGGTCGTCGGTCCCGACGACGCGGTCCTCGTCCCGCGCGACAGCGTCAAGACCGACTACGAGGTCGAGCTGGCGGTGGTCATCGGCCGCACGGCGCGCTACCTGGACTCGCCGGCCGACGCCGACGACGTCATCGCGGGGTACGCCATCGCCGACGACGTCACCGAACGGGCGTTCCAGCACGAGCGGGGCGGGACGTGGGACAAGGGCAAGTCGTGCGAGACGTTCAACCCGCTCGGCCCCTGGCTGGTCACGCCCGACGAGGTGGGCGACCCGCAGGGACTGGGGATGCGGTTGCGGGTCAACGGCGAGCTGCGCCAGGACGGCCACACCAAGGACATGATCTTCGGTGTCCGCCACGTCGTCTGGTACCTCAGCCGGTTCATGGTGCTGGAGCCGGGTGATGTGATCAACACCGGTACCCCGGCCGGCGTCGCCTTCGGCGCCAACGACTTCCCCTACCTGCGTGCCGGTGACGTCGTCGAGGCCGAGATCGACGGGCTGGGCCGGCAGCGCCACGTCCTGGGACAGGCGTGATGACCTCCGCGACCCCGCAGTGGTTCACCGAACGGGTGCCGCTCGGCCGCTCGGACGTCACGGTGAGCCGGCTCGGCTTGGGCACCGCGCCGCTGGCCGGGTTGTTCTCGGCGGTCGCGGAGGAGCAGGCCGCCGCCGCGCTGGAGACGGCGTGGGCCACCGGCGTCCGCTACTTCGACACCGCGCCCCACTACGGCGCGGGCCTGGCCGAACGGCGCCTCGGGGCGTTCCTGGCCACCCGGCCCCGGGCGGAGTTCACGGTGTCGACCAAGGTCGGCCGGCTGCTGGTGCCCGGCGAGACCGCGCCCGGCGACGAGGGCTTCCACGACGGGCAAGGTCTGGTCCGCGTCCGCGACTACAGCGCGGCGGGCGTCTACCGGTCGTTGTCGGAGAGCCTGGAGCGGTCCGGCCTCGACTCCTTCGACGTCGTGCTGATCCACGACCCCGACGAGCACTGGGAGGACGCCGTTACCGGGGCGTACCCGGCGCTGGAGCGGCTTCGGGCCGAGGGCGCGGTGCGGGCGATCGGGGCGGGCATGAACCAGACGGCGATGCTCACCCGGTTCGTCGCGGAGACCGACGTGGACTGCGTGCTCGTGGCCGGCCGGTACTCCCTGCTCGACCGGAGCGCGGCCGACGACCTGCTGCCGCTGTGCGAGCAGCGGCGGGTGGGCGTCCTCGTGGGCGGGGTCTTCAACAGCGGCATCCTCGCCGACCCGGCCCCCGGCGCCTCCTACGACTACGCCCCCGCCCCGGACGAGGTGCGCCGGCGGGCCCTCCTCCTGGCCGAGCGCTGCGCCGCGCACGGCGTCCCCCTGGCCGCCGCCGCACTGCGCTTCCCGCTGCGGCACCCGGCGGTGACCGGCGTCGTCGTCGGCGCCCGGAACCCACGGGAAGTCGCCGAGAACGCCGGGCACGCCGCCACCGTGATCCCCGAGGCGCTGTGGTCGGAACTCGACGCGTTGGAGCAGGAGCGAGCGCAGTGATCCGGATCGACGCCCACCACCGCTCACGGCACCTCCCCGCCCGGCCGCAGGGCGGCGGCGGGCGTGACTTCGGGCCGGCGTACCCGCGGCCCCGCGTCGACGTCGTGCCGGAGGCGTTCGGCCCCGACCGGCTTATGATCGGCTCCGACCGGCCGGTCCGCGTGCCGGCGGGGCGGGACCGGCGCGTCGGTGGCACCGCCGCCCGCGGCAACCGGTTGGGGGACAGCTGATGCGCACGGTGCGACTGGCCTACGGCGAGACCGGGTTGGACCTGCGGGTCGACCCGGCGGTGACCACCGTGGTGACACCCGGGCACCGCCAGGCGACCGAAGCGCCGAAGGAGATCCTCCGCCGTGCCCTGCGCACCCCGGTCGCCGGGCCGCCGCTGCGGGACCGCGTGCGCCCAGGGCAGACCGTGGCGATCTCCGCCTGCGACGGGACGCGCCCGCAGCCCCGGGAGCTGATGATCCCGGCCATCCTGGAGGAGCTGGACGGCCTGGTCGACCTCGACGACGTCGTGGTGCTGGTCGCCACGGGGACGCACCGGGGCAACACGGAGGCCGAGCTGCGCCGGATGTTCGGCGACGAGGTGGTCGACTCGGTGCGGATCGTCAACCACGACGCCCGCGACCGGAGCGCTCTGACGTGGATGGGCGAGTTCGGCGCGGGCGTGCCCGTGTGGCTGAACCGGGACTGGGTCGACGCGGACGTGCGCATCACCACCGGTTTCGTCGAGCCGCACTTCTTCGCCGGTTTCTCGGGCGGCCCGAAGCTCGTCGCGCCGGGCCTGGCGGCGCTGGAGACGGTGCTGGTGCTGCACGACGCGCGCCGGATCGGCGACCCGCGGGCGACGTGGGGGATCATCGAGGGCAACCCCGTGCACGACGACGTGCGCGCCATCGCGGACGCCACCGGCGTGACGTTCGGCTTCGACGTGGTCCTCAACCAGGACAAGGAGGTCGTCGCCGCGTTCGGCGGTGACCTGCTCGCCATGCACGCCGAGGCGGTGCGCACCGCGCGCGAGGTCGCCATGCGGCCGGTGCCCCGCCCGTTCGACGTCGTGGTGACCACCAACTCCGGCTATCCGCTGGACCAGAACCTCTACCAGTCGGTGAAGGGCATGTCGGCCGCCTACCAGGTGGTCAAGTCGGGCGGGGTGATCGTGTGCGCGGCCGAGTGCCGCGACGGCTTCCCCGACCACGGCTCCTACCGCGAGGTGCTGGCCTCGGCCGCCTCGCCCGAGGCGCTGCTCGCGGAGATCTCCGCGCGGCAGGTCACCGTGCCCGACCAGTGGCAGGTCCAGATCCAGGCGCGCATCCAGGCCGACTGCCGGGTCGTCATGCACACCTCCTACCTCAGCGACGCCGACCTGGCCACCGCCCACCTGCGGCAGACCGCGGACATCTCCGCGACCGTCGCCGAAGCCCTCGCCGCGGCCGGGCCCGATGCCCGACTGTGCGTGCTGCCGGAAGGCCCGCAGACGATCCCCTACGTCGAAGGGCCGGGCCGGTGAACGGGACGGTCCTGGTCTGCCTGGACAAGTTCCGGGGCTCGGTGTCCGCCGCCGATGCCTGTGCGGCGGTGGTCGACGGCGTGGCGGACGCGGACGGCCAGGCGGTGGCGATGCCCGTCGCCGACGGCGGCGAGGGGACCGTGGCGGCGTTGGTGCGCGCCGGCTACGACGAGGTGCGCGTCGAGGTCACCGGTCCCACGGGCGAACCGGTGCGGGCCGCGTTCGCCGTGCGCGGTGACCGGGCGGTGGTCGAGCTGGCCCAGGCCAGCGGGTTGGACGTGCTGCCCGACGGCTGGCTCGCGCCGCTCACCGCCGACACCTGCGGCACCGGTGAGCTGATCCGCGCCGCGCTGGACCGCGGCTGCGCCGACATCGTGCTCGCCGTGGGCGGCAGCGCCACCACGGACGGGGGAGCGGGCCTGCTGCGCGCCCTGGGCGCGCGCGTCACCGGCGCCTCGGGCGAGCCGATCGGCCCCGGCGGCGCGGCGTTGACCGGCACGGCGCGCGTCGACCTGTCCGGGCTGGACCCGAGGCTGGCGCACGCGCGCGTGACCCTGGCCTCGGACGTCGACAACCCGCTGACCGGCCCGAACGGCGCCGCCGCGGTGTTCGCGCCGCAGAAGGGCGCGACGCCCAGGGACGTGCAGGTGCTGGAGCGAGGGCTCCGCCGGTTCGCCGCCGTCGTGGCGGAGGAGACCGGGCGGGACCTGAGCGGGGAACCGGGCGCGGGCGCGGCCGGTGGCGCGGGGTTCGCCGCGTTGGCCGCCCTCGACGCCCGGCGGACGTCCGGTGCCGACTTCGTCCTGCGGGCGATCGGCGTCGAGGACGCGTTGCGCGGGGCTTCGCTCGTCGTGGTCGGCGAAGGCCGGTTCGACGAGCAGAGCCTGCGCGGCAAGGCGCCGATCGGCGTGGCCGAGGCGGCACGGCGGCACGGCGTGCCGGTCGTGGTCGTCGCCGGCGACGTCCGGCTCACCCCCGAACGGCTGCGCGAGGTCGGCGTGGTCGCCGCGTGGTCGCTGCTGGAGCGCGCGGGCGACCTCGACACGGCGATGCGGCAGGCGCCCGAGCTGCTCAGGGCCATCGGGAGCGAGCTCCTCGCGCACGCGCCCTTCACCGCCACCCGGGGAGCGCGACCATGACCGGACCGGAGGCGGTCGACCTCGGGTTCGCCAGGGTCGACGTGGACCGCGAAGCGCGCCAAGGCCTGCCCGAGGTCATCTACGGCAGCGGGAAGACGCCCGAGCAGATCAGCGGGATCGTGCGGACGTTGTTGCGGCACAACGACGGCCCGGTGCTGGCCACCCGCGTGGAGCCCGACGCGGCGGCGGCCGTGCTGGCCGCCGTGCCCGACGGCGCGTACGACAGCGGAGCGCGGCTGGTGGTGTGGCGCCCGGCCGCGCCGACCGGGTTCGACGTGGTGGTGGCCGCGGCGGGCACGGCCGACCTGCCGGTGGCGCGGGAGGCCGCCGCCGTCGCGACCGCCGTGGGACTCGGCGTCACCACGGTCACCGACGTCGGCGTGGCCGGCCTGCACCGGTTGCTGGCCGAGCAGGACCGGCTGCGGGCCGCGGACACCGTGATCGTTGTCGCGGGCATGGAAGGCGCGTTGGCGAGCGCGATCGGGGGCCTGGTCGCGTGCCCGGTGGTGGCCGTGCCCACCTCGACCGGCTACGGCGCCGGCCTGGAGGGCATCACCGCGTTGCTGGCGATGCACGCCTCCTGCGCGGCGGGCATCACCGTGGTGAACATCGACTCCGGGTTCGGCGCCGCGATGGCCGCGTTCCGGCTCGCCCGCGTGGCGGGGCGGAGGACGACGTGAGCCGGGTGTGCGTGATCTCGCCGTTCACCGGGCTGGCCGGTGACATGCTGCTGGCCGCGCTGGTGGACGCGGGTGCACCGCAGGACGCGATCCGCGCGGCCGTCACCGACACCGGCCTGACCGGCTGGGACCTCACCGTCACCCCGGTGCTCACGCACGGGCTCACCGGCCGCCGCGCCGTCGTGTCGGTGTCCGACGACGCGACGAGCCGCAAGGCGGGCGAGCTGATCGCCATGGCGTCCAGGGTCCGCGAACCGGCCGTGGCTCAGACCGCCGTCGCCGCGCTGCGGGCCATCGCCGAGGTCGAGGGACGCCTGCACGGCGAGGACCCCGACCAGGTCCACCTGCACGAGCTCGGCGGTCACGACACCCTCGTGGACATCGTCGGCGTGGCCGCCGCGCTGCACGCCCTGGACGTGCGGGCCGTGCACTGCGAGGCGTTGCCGATCGGCAGCGGGTCGGTCCGCACCGCGCACGGGGTGCTGCCCTGCCCGGCCCCGGCCACCTCGGCGCTGCTGGAAGGCGCACACGTCGTCGGCACCACCCTGCGCGGCGAGACCGTGACGCCGACCGCCGCGGCGCTGCTGCTCGCGATCGGCGCGGACTACGGTCCCGTGCCGGAGATGCGCATGGCGGCCACCGGTTACGGCGTGGGCACCAGGACGCTGCCCGACCGGCCCAACGTCGCCGTGGTGCGACTCGGCGACCTGGACGCCCGCCACGACGAAGCAGGGGAAGTACGCGACCTCGTGGTGCTGGAGACCAACCTCGACGACGTCACCGGCGAGGTCCTCGGCTACGTCGTCGCCCTGCTGCTGGACGCGGGCGCGCTGGACAGCTGGATCACCCCGGCCACGATGAAGAAGGGCAGACCGGGCCACGTCCTGCACGCGCTGGCCGCACCGGAGACCGCCGACGGGATCGAACGACGGATGCTGGTGGAGACGGGCTCCCTCGGCGTGCGGCGGACCGGCGTGCGGCGCACGGCCCTGCCCCGCAGCACCGACACCGTGCACGTCCGCGGCATGCCGGTGCGCCGCAAGCACGGACCGCACCACGGCAAGCCGGAGTACGACGACGCCGTCGCCGTCGCCCGGCGGACGGGCCTGCCCCTGCGCACCGTGCTCGCCATGGCCGCCGAGAGCCCCGAGGAGCCCTGATGGACACCGCCACCACCGCCGACCGACTCGTGGCGCGGTTGGCCGACGTCGGCCCGGTCGCCGTCGCCTTCTCCGGCGGCGTGGACTCCGCGCTCGTGCTCGCCGCCGCGGCGCGCGCCTTGGGGCCCGACGCGGTGCTCGCCGTCACCGCCGACTCGGCGAGCCTGGCCGCCGCCGAGCTCGCGGTCGCGGTCGCGTTCGCCGACGGCCTCGGTGTCCGGCACGTCACGCCGGGTACCGCCGAGCTGGACAACCCCGCGTACGCGGCGAACGGCCGGGACCGCTGCTACTTCTGCAAGTCCACCGTGCTGGACACCATCACGTCCATCGCCCGCGACCACGGCCTGACCGCGGTGGCGACCGGGGTGAACGCCGACGACGCGCGCGACCCGTTCCGACCGGGCATCCGCGCCGGCGACGAGATCGGCGTGCGGACCCCGTTGCGCGACCTCGGGATGACCAAGGCCGACGTCCGCGCGGTGAGCCGGCACTGGGGGCTGTCCACCTGGGACAAGCCGGCGATGCCCTGCCTGGCGAGCCGGGTGCGCTACGGCGTGGCGATCACACCCTCACGCCTGGCGCGGGTCGAACGCGCCGAGGCGGCGGTCCGGGCGTGGCTGGTGAGCGCGGGGACGCCGAGCTGGGACCTGCGCGTGCGCGACCTCGGTGACGTGGGCCGGGTCGAACTCGACCCCGACCTGGTCGACCGGCCGGGGATCGGCCCCGCGCTCACCGAGGTCGTGCGCGCGGCGGGGTTCGACGGCGTCGAGCTGGCGGTGTTCCGGTCGGGTGCGCTCAACCACGAGTGACCTGGTCGGGCTCGTCGCGGGGCGCGAGCATGGCGTCGGCGCCGATGAGGTTGAGGCAGAACTCCACGGAGTGGGCCATCAGCCACCCGGCCTGCGCGTCGCGGAAGATCCGTTGGATCGGCGAGGTGGCGACGAAGCCGGACCCGCCGCCGACCTGGAGGCACAGCTGCGCGACGTCGCGGGCGACCTGGTTCGCCGTGGGCTTCGCGCGCGTCGCGGCGGGCAGGAAGAGGGGCGAGTCGCGGTCGGCGAGCCAGGCGGTGTTGTGGGCGACCAGCGCGGCGGCTTCGAGCCGGAGCACGGCGTCGGCGACCTCGAACTGGAGGCGCTGCTCGGCCGCCAGGGGCTGTCCGGTCGAGGGCAGGGTTCGTCCGCGTGCGTAGCGGACGAGCGTGTCCAGGGCGGCGTCGGCGATGCCGAGGGAGAGCCAGGCCAGGCCGGCGGCGATGTGGTTGGGCTTGGGCTGCGGGGACGGCGGGCACCGCCGGTCGGAGCGCAGCACCGTGCCGTTGAGCCCGATCAGGTGGCTGCGGGTGGCGCGCAGGCCCAAGGTGTCCTGCGGCTCGAAGGTCACGGTGTGGTCGGGTTCGAGCCCGAACAGGGTGGGTTGCCCGTCCACGAGCGCGTTGACGAGGAAGTGGTCGGCGATCTCGCAGCCGGACACGAACCGCTTCGCGCCGGTGAGCCGGTACCCGCCGTCGACGGGTTCGGCGACCTGCTGCGGTGAGAGGAACTGGTTGCCGCCCGACGGTTCGGACAGGGCGTTGGCGAAGCGGCGGCCCGCGATGAGCTCGTCGGCGTAGTACCGGGCCGCGTCGGGGGCGGAGTGGCGCACGAGGCCTTCGGCGGCGCCGATGTGCATGAGCCACACGCAGGCGGTGGACGGGTCGGCGGCGCTGAGGACCCGCAGGACCGCGCCGACCGTGCGGTAGCTCAGCGACTGCCCGCCCCACTCGCGCGGCAGCGTGGCCTGGTCGAGACCGCTGGCGTGCAGGGCCCGCAGGTTCGCGACCGGCAGTTGCGCGGTTCGGTCGAACTCGTCGGCGGTGGCGGCGAAACCGGTGGCCAGGTCCGCGGCGACCCGGACCCACGACTGCTCGTCCGGGGGCGGCCCGAGGGGGTGGTCGTCGGGCATCGGCATGGTCATGGGTTCCGGATCCTCCAGCGTCGGCCTGGCCCTCGTCGGCCACCGCGGCGCGCGACTTCTCGACGGTGGTGCGACCTTGAACCGGATCACTATCGGCTCTCCGCGGCCGCGCCGGTAGCCCCGGTCGGGTGCCGGTCCGGCACGCCCGACCCGGGCACCTCGTCGGCGCGATCACCCCGTGGGGTCACCGGCTGCGGGGCGGGGGGTGCGGTCCGCGCGGTGGGTTCAGGGCGGCGCAGGTGATCACCAGTGAGGCGAGGACCAGCACGGTGATCAAGGTGGTGATGAGCACGTCGAAGAGCCACTCGAAGAGCATGGTCAGTCCTGTGGTGTGGTGGCCTTCTCGCTCGGCCGGCGGGCGGAGGGCCCGGCGCGGCGTCGGGAGCGCAGGCTGGTCAGGATGACGGTCGCGAGCACGGCGATGATCACCGCCAGCGAGACCGGGGTGGGGATCTCGGGCACGTCCGGCCAGATGCCGTGGGCCCAGTGCAGCACGAGCTTCGCCCCGATGAAGGCGAGGATGACGGCCAGCCCGTGGTTGAGGTGGACGAGCTTGGCCAGGGCGGTGTGCAGGACGAAGTACAGGGCGCGCAGGCCGAGCAGGGCGAACGCGTTGGTGGCGAACACGAGGTAGGGGTCGTCGGTGATGCCGTAGACGGCCGGCACCGAGTCGACGGCGAACACCATGTCCGTGGCGAAGACGGCGACCACGACGACCGCCAGCGGGGTGAGCGCGCGTCGGCCGTGTTCGCGCACGGTCAGGCGGGTGCCGCGGTAGTCGTCGGTGACGGGCATCAGGCGCCGCAACAGCCGGACGGAGCGCATCCGGGAGACCTCACGCAGGGCGACGTTCCCGGTGAGCGCCTCGTGCAGGATCTTCAGCGCCGAGACGAACAGGATGAGCCCGAACACGAGGAACGCCCACGTGCCCGCCGACAGCATGGCCGCGCCGGCGGCGATGAACACGCCGCGCAGCGCCAACGCGCCGACGATGCCGAAGAGCAGCACGCGTTGCTGCACGTCAGAGGGGACGGCGAAGACGGCGAGCAGCAGCATGAAGACGAACAGGTTGTCCACCGACAGGGACTTCTCGACGACGAACCCGGTCATGAACTCCAGCGCCCGGCCGCTGCCGGCGGTGTTCCACAACCAGGCCCCGAACACCACCGGCAAGGTCAGGTAGAACGCCGACCACCCGACCGCTTCCCGCATCGACACCTCGTGCGGCCGGTGGGTGACCGCGAAGTCGGCGACCAGCAGCGCGACGAGGACGGCGATGCTGACCAACCACAGACCGGGCGTGCCGACGACCTCCGCCGAAACCGCCGCTGACAGGGGCACCGAACCTCCCCGAACAGTCGATGTTCGAGGTCTCCTTCACCCCGACCGGGGCGGCCTCCCGAGGACATCGACCGAGGTGTCCGTACTGACCGGGCAGGCGCTTGGGAAGTACTCCCCTCGACGCCAGTATCCGGCCGCGCGGTCAGCGAGTAAAGCCCCGGTAAAGGTAGACGGTATCGCTCGATCGGGTATCGCAGTGCGCCACCGCCGGAGCACCGGTGAGGAGGTACGGCTCCCTGCTCACCGGGTCGGCGGGCGTGCCGAGACCGCTGCCCGCGGCTCGTCCTGGTCGACAGCGCGATGGAGTCGCACCCACGGTCCGGGAGGTGCTCGGCGGCGGAGCACCCGAAGCGATGGTGCACCGAGGTTCAGGGGGCCACTACGGGTTCCCGGCGGCGGGCCGGGAACCCGCAGGTTCAGGCGACGGCGCAGGCCGACCCGTTGAGCGTGAACGAGGACGGTTCGCCGGTGTTGCCGGTGTGGTTGGCCTGGAAGCCGATGCCCACCGACGTGCCGGGCGCGATGGCGCCGTTGTACGAGACGTTCCGGGCGGTCACCGCGCCGGTGGTCGGCGCGTAGGTGGCGCTCCAGCCGCTGGTGATGGTCTGCCCGCCAGGGAGGGCGAACGCGAGGCTCCAGCCGTTGATCGCCGCGCTGCCGGTGTTGGTGATGGTGATCGACGAGGTGAAGCCGGTGTTCCAGGCGCTCACGGTGTACTCGACCCGGCAGCCGTCACCGGGCTGCGGCGTCGTGGTCGTGGTGGTCGTAGTGCTGGTCGTCGTGGTCGTGGTCGTAGTGGTGGTGCTGGTGGGTGGGGTGCCGTCGAGCCCGAAGAAGCGGATGACCTGGGCGGCGTCGACGGGGATGTTGTGGCTGACGCCCTGCATGCTGATCGCCTCGACCGGCGCCATCCCGCCGCTGCTGCCGTAGCGGGTGCGCGTGTAGCCGGACTGCGGCGTGTCGGTGAACGTCGGCGTCTGGCCCAGTCCGTGGACGTTCGTCCACTGCTTGACCTGCTCGCCGAAGTTGGGGTAGCGCAGCGTGTCGTCGTTGGTGCCGTGCCAGATCTGCATCCTGGGCCTGGGGCCGGTGTAGCCGGGGTAGGCCGCGCGGACGAGGTCGCCCCACTGCTGCGGAGTCTTGATCGACTGGCCGCTGGAGCACTGGCTGTTCCACTCCGAGCCGTTGGTGGTGGCGAAGCACGCGAACGGGACGCCGGCGAACGAAGCGCCGGCCTGGAAGACGTCCGGGTAGACGCCGAGCAGGACGTTGGTCATCATCGCGCCGGAGGAGGTGCCGGTGGCGAAGATCCGGCCGGGGTCGCCGTTGTGGCGCTGCTTGACGTAGTCGACCATCGCCATCAGCCCGACGGGGTCGCTGCCGCCACCGCGGCGCAGTGCCGCCGGTGACGAGACGTCCCAGCACTTGCTGCTGCGCGTGACGGTCGGGTAGATCACGATGAAGCCGTGGCGGTCGGCCAGGGACGCGTACTGGGTCTGGGAGTGAAATCCCGGCCCGGACCCGCCGCAGTAGTGGATGGCCAGCAGGATCCCGGGCTTGGCGGCCACGCGGTCCGGGACGTACAGGTGCATCTGCAGGTTGGTGGGGTTGGTGCCGAAGTTCGTCACCTGGGTCAGGCTCGCCGCCGACGCTTGCGGCGCGGCGAACGCCAACAACGCCGCGACCATCGCCCCCGCGACCGCCAGGACGGCGCCGGGTAACAAGTTCTTCAGGTTCATCGGACCGTTCCTCGGCAGGTAAGCGAGAGACGGTTCCGCCGGAGGGGCCACCCGTCTCCCGACGCCAGTGTCGGGACTGAAACGTTACGAAGTATCGAGCGAAACAGTTCCAACCGGCAAGCCCCGGAACGATCTGTGCGTCTCATTAGCGCCGGGTGCGATCGGGTTCAGCCCGACGGACGCGACTGTCTGTTGTGGACAGTGCGCTTCGGGGCTGCCCGAGCGCTTACGCCTCGCCCTTCGCGTGGCGCACGATCGCATCCGGGCTGGGCAGGATGACGGTCTCGTGCCCGTCCTCGAACCGCACCCGGTAAGGCGGCTCGCCGTCCTTCCCCAGCACTTCGAGGATCTCGGCGGTGCGGTCGTGCTGCCCGACGACCTTGCCGTGCACCAACAGCTCGTCACCGACGGTTGCCCGCATGGCACATCCCTCCTCTGGACGACTCCAGCATGGGATACCCCTGACCGGGCCGTGTCGAGCCTCCGGGGGAATGTGCGACCCGAACGGGGATCACCCGCGGTGACGGCGGTCGATGTGCCGACCGTCATCGGCGGGGCGCCCCGGGCTCCGGGTGCGCGGGGGAGGATCGGTGCGACGATCGACCGGTGAGCACCATGCGGGCGTGGCACGTGGACCGGCCCGGCCCGATGGCGGGCGGGCCGCTGGTGCAGCACCGGGATCCGGTGCCCGAGCCGGGACCGGGGGAGCTGCTGCTCAGGGTGCTGGTCTGCGGGGTCTGCCGCACCGACCTGCACGTCACCGAAGGCGACTTGCCCGTGCACCGTCCCGGGGTCGTGCCCGGGCACGAGGTCGTCGGCGAGGTCGTCCGGTCCGACGACGACCGGTTCGCGATCGGCGACCGGGTGGGCGTGGCGTGGCTGCGCGGCACGTGCGGTCGGTGCCGGTACTGCCTGCGTGGCGACGAGAACCTGTGCCCGGAGTCGGTCTACACCGGGTGGGACGCCGACGGCGGCTACGCCGACTTCACCGTGGTCCCCGCCGACTACGCCCACCACCTGCCCGCCGGGTACTCCGACGCCGAGTCGGCCCCGTTGCTGTGCGCCGGGATCATCGGGTACCGGGCGTTGCAGCGCGCGGAACTGCCCGAGGGCGGACGGCTGGGCATCTACGGCTTCGGGGCGAGCGCGCACCTGGCGGCACAGGTCGCGCTGGCCCGTGGGGCCGTCGTGCACGTCATGACCCGCAGCGCTCGGGCCCGTGAGCTGGCGATGGCCCTCGGCGCGACGTCGGCGGGCGACGCCGCGGACCCGCCACCGGAGCCGCTGGACTCGGCGATCCTGTTCGCCCCGGTCGGCACGCTCGTCCGGCCCGCGCTCGAAGCGCTGGACCGCGGGGGCACGCTGTCGATCGCGGGCATCCACCTCACCGACATCCCGCCGCTGGTCTACCGGTCGCACCTGTTCCAGGAACGGCAGCTGCGCAGCGTCACGGCCAACACCCGGCAGGACGCCGCGGAGTTCCTGCGCTTCGCGGGCGCGCACCGGCTGGAGGTCACCACCACGCCCTACCCGCTCGACGCGGCCGACCAGGCGTTGACCGACCTCGCCGCGGACCGCGTCGACGGCGCCGCCGTGCTCGTGGCGTCCCTCCCCGGGTGATCGCACCACGACCACCCGATCGTGTGACATCGGTGCGTACCTCCGCTGCCGTACCCCGACGGCGGACCACCGCACATCCACGTTCGGCGGTGACACCGCGCCCGGCCGTGGGCAACTATGGGGTGGCCGACCGGCGCGTTGCCGCGGCGGGGCACGGTGTTGTCCGACGACTTCCCAGGAGGCGCAGTCCGATGAGCGAGCAGGTCGAGGTTGCTCCACACATCCTCGTGGAGACCGTCCGGCGCGACGGCGCCACGGTGATCCGCGTCGACGGCGTGGTGGACATGCTGACCTGCGACGACGTGCGCACCGAGGTCATCGCCCGCCTGGCCGAGCCGTCCGAGGTGCTGGTGCTCGACCTCACCGCGGTGACGTTCTTCGGCACGATCGGCCTGTCGATGCTCATCGAGGCGCGGCACCGGGCCGAACGGCGGGGCGTCCGGTTCGCCGTGGCCGCCGACCAGCGCGCCGTGCTCAGGCCGTTGACCGAGACGGGGATCGTGGACCTCGTCGTCCTGCGGTCGGGTGTGCGTGAGGCGACCGAGGCGGCGCTGGCACAGCCCGTGGTCTGACGGCGGGCGAACACCGGTCGCCGAGCACCGGACACCCGGCCTCCACACCGGTCCGGACGACGCCGTCACCGTGACGTCGTCCGGACTCGGACTCGGGCTCGGGGTCGGTGCGGTGGTCGGCGATCTCTCGGCTCCAGGTGGACCATCGACCGGTGGTCACGGTGTTCCTGTGCGGTGACGTGATGACCGGGCGCGGGGTCGACCAGATCCTGCCGCACCCGGGCGACCCGCGGCTGCACGAGCCGTGGGTCGAGGACGCGCGGACCTACGTGGCGTTGGCGGAGCAGGAGAACGGCCCGATCCCGTGCCCGGTCGACTTCGCGTGGCCGTGGGGAGATGCCCTGCACGTGCTGGCCGAGGAGGCGCCGGATGTGCGGTTGATCAACCTGGAGACCAGCGTCACCCGCGACGGGAGGATCGACCCCGCCAAGCGGCTGCACTACCGGATGAGTCCGGGGAACGTCCCGTGCCTGACCGCGGCCCGACCCGACGCCTGCGCGCTCGCCAACAACCACGTGCTCGACTTCGGCCGCCGCGGACTGGCCGACACCCTCGACGTGCTGACCAGGGCAGGGATCGCGGTGGCGGGCGCGGGACGCACCGCGAGCGAGGCGGAGCACCCCGCCGTCCTCCCCGCGGGCGACGGGAGCCGGGTCGTCTTCGTCTCGCTCGGCGCGCGATCCAGCGGAATCCCCGGCAGTTGGGCGGCCACCCCGGACCGGCCGGGGGTCGCCCTGCTGCCGGACGTGTCCGGGGCCGCCGCCCACCACGTCACCGCCCGCGTGCGGCGGATCAAGCGTCCCGGTGACGTCGTCGTGGTGTCGCTGCACTGGGGGTCGAACTGGGGCTACGACGTTCCCGACTCGCACGTCGACTTCGCGCACGCGCTCGTCGACGGCGGGGTGGACATCGTGCACGGCCACTCCTCGCACCACCCACGCCCGATCGAGCTCCACCACGGCAAGCTGATCCTCTACGGCTGCGGCGACCTCATCAACGACTACGAAGGCATCACCGGTCACGAGGAGTACCGCGACGACCTGCGCCTGCTGTACTTCGCCACGGTCCACCCGGACACGGGCCACCTCGCCCGCCTGCGGATGGCCCCGGTGAAAGCCAACCGCCTGCGCCTCCACCACACCGCCGACACCGACACCGCCCACCTGCGTTCCGTCCTGGATCAGCTCAGCCACCCGTTCGGCACCCGTGTCGACCTCCGTGACGGCATGCTCGAACTGCGCACCGAACCCCGGTGACCGGGCGGGCAGTACACGTCCGGCGACGTGGGGTCAGTACCGTCGAGCGTCCGCACCAAGCGGGGAGGAAATGCCATGCCGAAGTTCGTGACCCCCGGTCACGGCGACCGTGAGGGCTACGACCGCACCGACCCGACCGTGCGTGACACGGCATGACCGTCGGGAGCGGAAAGGTCACCTCTGACTGGGGCCGGACTTTCGACCAGTTCGCGGTGTGGCGTCCGCTGCGGTTGTTGAGGCGGCTGGGTCCGGTGGTGCAAGGGATAACCCTCGATCGCAACACCGCGGGCGACGCGTACTTCCCGACGGTGCACATCCATGTGCTCGCAGTGCCTTTCCCGGTCATCTCCCTGACCATGGGGCAGAGGCTCCTGGATGATTCGGGTGCGCAGAAACAGGTCATGTTCTCGCGGCACGCGGAAGAGTTCCAGGTTGCGGTCGAGGGTGTTCGTCGACAGTCCAGCCTGTCGGTGGACGAACCGCGGAACAAGACCTGGTCGATGAAGGAATCGCGGTGGCCCGTTCCCTTCTCGAGGTCTGGCCGCGGACTCGGCTTCCGCTCGACTGGGTGAACGGACGGGTGTGGTTGGACGAGGTCTTGGGTCGGGCCCGAGATGCCAAGGACTTGGCGAGGGTGGTCGACCAGCAGATCGGCTACCACAAGCTCGCGGACATCCCGAACCTCATCTGACGGCCGATGGCCGCGAGTGGGCGGCTGGAGGTGGGGCCGGTGGCTCCAGGGAGACGTCCGGACGGGGTGGCGGGTGGCGGAGGGCGCGGCGGGGTCGAGGGTTCGGTCGGTGGTTGGGTGCGGGTTGACTCGGAGGGTAAAGGTCAACCGTCATTGACTCAATAACTCCTGACTGATCGACTTGGAGGGCCTGGCATGGCCGGGACACGCGAGCACCACGATCTGAGCATCGATCAGCAACTCGCCCTGCGCACGGCGGCGGCACGGTTGCGCGAGTCGTTCGACAGGGTGTTCGGCGTGGAGACGATCGAGCGGTTCCTGCACTCCAGCTACGACCAGTTCGCCGCGCACAGCACGATCCCGAACTACCTGCCGCTGCTGGCCGAACGGTTCGCCCGCCAACGTCTCCAGGCCCTCGCCCGGGTCGAGGGCCACCACCAGGACGGCAAGCCGACCGTGCTGTTCCTCTGCGTCCACAACGCCGGGCGCAGCCAGATGGCGCTCGGGTTCTTCCGGCGCCTGGCCGGTGACGCGGCGGTGGCGTGGTCGGGCGGCTCGGAGCCGGGCTACGAGATCAACCCCTCCGCCGTCGAGGCCATGGCCGAACGCGACATCGACATCACCGGCGAGTTCCCCAAGCCGTGGACGGAGGAGATCGTCCGCGCCGCCGACGTCGTGGTCACCATGGGCTGCGGCGACGCGTGCCCCGTCCACCCCGGCAAGCGCTACCTGGACTGGGAGCTGGACGACCCGGCGGGCAAGGCGGTGGCGGACGTCCGGCCGGTGCGCGACGAGATCGAACGCCGGGTGCGCGCCCTGCTCGCCGAACTGGACGTGCCGGTTGCGTGAGGACCCCGGCCTGCCGTCACCCCGGTCGTCGGGGATGCGACCATTGCGCCGACGGATTCCGGACCAATGGGGGAGGCTGCGCAGCTCATGGCGGACAAAGCGCTCAGCCACCACCTGAAGACCCCCGTCAACGCCTGGGCACCGAGCCGCCCGTGGAGCCGGAACCGGGTCGAGCACTCACCGGGCACCGCGGGCCCCCACCGTCCGCCCCACGAGGAGTCGGCAGAGGCGGAGCGGCGCTGAACGTCATCGTGATCGGCGGCGGCCAGGCAGGGCTCGCCGCGGGCTACTACCTGCGCCGGGCCGGGCTGGACTTCACCATCCTCGACGCCCAGCCCGAGCCGGGTGGCGCGTGGCTGCACGGCTGGGACTCGCTGCGCCTGTTCTCCCCGGCCCGGCACAGCTCCCTGCCCGGCCGGCCGATGCCGCCCTTCCCGCACGAGGGCTACCCGACCGCCGGGCACGTCGTCGACTACCTGCGTGCCTACGAGAAGCGCTACGAGCTGCCGGTCGAACGTCCGGTCCGCGTGCGCGCGGTCCGCCGGGTCGACGGCGGCTACGACGTGGACGGCCGGTTCGCCGACGCCGTCATCAGCACCACCGGCACGTGGTGGCGACCGTTCGTCCCCGCCGGCGCCCGCGGCCTGCCCGGCCGCCAACTGCACACCGTTCGGTACCGCAACCCGCGGGAACTCGCCGGGCAACGCGTGGTCGTGGTCGGCGGCGGCAACTCCGGCGCCCAGATCGCCGCCGACCTCGCCGACCACGTCGACCTGGCCTGGATCACCCGCCGACCGCCCCGCTACCTGCCCGACGAGATCGACGGCAAGGCCCTGTTCGACATCGCCACCCACCAGCCCGGCGGCGTCGGGGCCCTCGGCGACATCGTGGCCGTCCCACCCGTGCGCGACGCCCGCGACCGAGGCGTCCTCGTGGCCCAACCGATGAACCGCCAAGCGCTCGCCGACGCCGACACCGTCATCTGGTGCACCGGCTTCCGCCCCGCGCTCGACCACCTGGCGCCGCTGGGCCTGCGCGACCGCGACGGCCACGTCCACGGGGAACCCCGCCTGCACCTGCTCGGCTACGGCAACTGGACCGGCCCCGCCTCGGCCACCCTGATCGGCGTCGGCCCGACCGCGCGCGCCGCCGTGCACACCATCGCGAAGGAACTGGGCAGGGTCACCCGCGGGTGATCACTTCGGTCCTCACCGCGAGCGGGGCCGGAGCCCGGCGCGCCCCTCGGTTCCGCCGGGCTGCCGGACGTCAGACGCGCGAACTCGGAGCCGTCAACGTCAGTTCCGCCACCTGCGGCGCGGCGCAGCACCCACTGGAGGACGTCGGTTCGACGTCGAAGACGCCGGATCCGCCGCAGACGCCGGTTTCGGGGAGGGTGAGTTCGACCTTGGTGGCGGCTTCGTGGTCGCCGGCGATCTCGGCGGCCACGCTGCGGACCTGTTCGTAGCCGGTCATCGCGAGGAACGTCGGGGCGCGGCCGTAGCTCTTCATCCCGACCAGGTAGACGCCGGGCTCGGGGTGGCGCAGTTCGTTGGCGCCGTGTGGGTAGACGGTGCCGCAGGAGTGGACGTTGGGGTCGATGAGCGGGGCGAGCGTGGTCGGCGCTTGGAGCACGGGGTCGAGGTCGAGCCGGACCTCGGACAGCCAGGAGTGGTCCGGTCGGAACCCGGTCAGTGCCACGACCTCGTCCACGGGGTCCAGCCGGTGCCCGTCTTCCGACACCAGCACCACGCGGTCGCCGTCTCGTTCGACGGCTGCGGTGCGGAAGCCGGTGACGACCTCGACGTGCCCGGCCTTCACCGCGGCCCGCGCCCGCAGGCCCAGCGCGCCACGCGCCGGCAGTTGGTCGGCTTCGCCGCCGCCGAAGACGTTGCCGACCGCGCCGCGGCGCAGCAGCCAGGTGACGTGCGTGCCGGGGTGCCGTTC